>CANEVK010000197.1 GCA_947442115.1 Bacteriovoracaceae bacterium
TACTTTTCATCGATTTAAATTAAAAGAATTAAAAGCTCATAAGCATGGAGTTGAATATAAACTCATCCCTCCCACTTCAAGAGACATGGCCAATCTCGAATCAGTGAATCTTGTTTTTTCTATGTCTGGCGAAAATCTTCAAATGGATTACGATTTTCAAGTCAGAAAGCTTGATACTGATTCACCAACCACCAAGGTGAATAAAGTCGGTATCAAGGTTCACAAGATTCTTTTACCTAAAGAGTATTCACTCGGAAAAGAAATGATAAACCAAGACTCTATTCTCAAATCCCTCGAAGCTGCGATTGGTGAAGTAAAGCTAAAATCCGTATTTTAGCGTTTAACAGGTTTATAAATTTGGTTCAGCCCCTCTAAAGGGAATCGACCATCTCTAAAAGTCTTGTTCTTTGTCATCATCCACAACATATCGGGACGGGCCTCAGAAATCCAACTGCCACCTACAATCTCGCCTTGGGAATTAAGCTCCAAGAGGTACTCATATCTTCTAGTCGTGGTTAGCTGAGAGGAAGTTCCAGACACAGGATTTTTAGATACAAAACTTAAAATTCCTTCTGCAGCAGCTTGTGGTGAATAAAACTCAAGTTCATCTCCGTAAGACATCAGAGTCACAACTCTTACTTTTCTTTCGATACCATCTCTGAAATCAGTCGGATTTAATGGATGCTCTTCATGAAAGGTTGATTCATAGCCGACAATCGGCTGATTCCAGACATCATTAAATCGATCAATGTCTGCGACAAAGCCTTTTGAATAAATACCTATCATATTGCTTAAAACAAGGTGGAAGGCACCCGCATTCACGTCTGCGCACTCTGGGCGATTGGCAAGATTGGGATTAGGAAGAGACGTTTCACCATCCTCTAGAAATGCCTCCCCTGGAACTTTCCCTTCAACACCACAGCGATCACCTATCCGAGCATAGATCCCTTTTGCATTGAAAGCATCATGCATTGAGAGCAGCCCTTTTACATCGGAAGCACCAAAAGGAACTTTGATTCCGTCTTTATTCACGACAACTGTTTTATCGGGTTCAGGATAATTAGATGCGGCCAGAGACCAACCATGACAAATCCCTTCCCACCATAAATCATCAGGGGAATAAGTTTTTAAAACTTTTTTTGTAAGTGAATAGCCATAATCTCCTTGAGAAATATCATAAAGCTCAGCAGGAGAAAGACGAGAGAGCTGCTCTTGAGACATTTTCAGCAACTCTTCTTTCTTAAAAAGTTTGAACTTAAAGGGTTGAGGATTTGGGCTATTCCAGCGGTAAGCAATACCACCAAGATTAGAAGGCCAGTAGGTTTCAGACCAACCATATCGATCATCAAGGAGTCTTGCTTCCGTAGGTAAAGCCTCAAGGGATAATTTTAATGGACCACCAGCTACGGCCTGAAAATAATGTGGGTTAGATGAACGATCCCATTTTTCTGCATAAAGAGGACCTACAGATAAAATAGATGCTATTAAAAGGAGATTTCTCATGGCCCGATCCTTTGGAAATTAGTGGGCCATTTATAGCACAAACATAAATCTCAAAGAAGTGAACCTGAAGAAATTACACAGAGCATTAAAGCTTTTTAAATCAATACCTTAATCGTTACTCAAAGCCTAGAAAATGATCATAGGTGCATTCTTCATCTCTCACACCCCGTTCTTCAAGCGAGATCACTCGGTTGGCAATAGTTTGGATGAATTCATGATCATGTGAGGTAAAAAGAACGGTCCCCTTAAAATCAATAATCCCCTCGTTTACGGCCGTGATGGTTTCAAGATCAAGATGGTTCGTGGGGTTATCAAGGACCAACACGTTTGAGCCAGACAACATCATTTTGGAAAGCATACATCTCACTTTCTCACCACCCGAGAGGACATTACATTTTTTAAGAGCTTCTTCACCTGAGAAAAGCATACGCCCTAAAAATCCTCTCAGAAATGTTTCTGTCTGGTCTTTATAGTACTGACGAAGCCAATTAATGAGGTCAAGAGAAGCATCTTTAAAAAAGGCAGAATTATCATTGGGAAGATACGCCCTTGTTGTCGTTACTCCCCAATCAAAGGTCCCAGCATCAGGCTTTAATTCTCCCATGAGAACTTTAAAGAGTGTGGTCGTGATCACTTCAGATTTAGCGAGAAAAACAACTTTCTGTCCCTTTTTGATAGTGAAAGAAGCATTATTTATTATTTTGACTCCTTCCAAACTCACAGTCAGGCCTTCCACTCTTAAAAGATTATCACCGGCCTCACGATCGGCCTTAAATCCGACGTAAGGATATTTTCGACTAGAAGGTTGGATGTCCTCGAGGGTTAATTTATCTAACATCTTTTTTCGAGACGTCGCCTGAGAAGATTTTGAAGCATTGGCCGAGAATCTCTGAATAAACTCTTTGAGTTCTTTCATCTTATCTTCAACTTTTTTATTCTGATCAGACATCATTCTTTGAGCAAGCTGAGAAGACTTGTACCAAAAATCATAATTTCCGACATAAAGTTTTATTTTCGTAAAATCGATATCGCAAATATGAGTACAAACCTTATTTAAGAAATGACGATCGTGGGAAACCACCAGGACCGTTGTATCTTGCTGATCCATGATGAAATTCTCAAGCCACTGAATCGCCTTGAGATCTAAATCGTTTGTCGGCTCATCCAAGAGAAGAATTTCTGGCTTTCCAAAAAGCGCCTGGGCCAGAAGAACTTTAACCTTTTCTCCACCGGTGAGTTCTTTCATTTTCTTTTGATGGAGATCCTCTTTAATCCCTAGACCTGCGAGCAAAGAAGCAGCATTGGCCTCGGCCTCCCATCCATTCATTTCAGCAAAAAGAGATTCTAATTCTGCAGTTCTTTCTCCATCCGCATCTGAAAAATCCTCCTTGGCATAAAGAGCATCTTTCTCTTTCATAATCGCCACAAGCCGACTGTGACCAAGGATCACTGTCGTAAGGACAATTTCTTCTTCAAAGGCAAAGTGATTTTGCTTGAGGACCGCCAGACGCTCACCAGGAGTGATCTCGACTCTTCCTGCTGTTGGATGAATCTCCCCACTTAAGATCTTCAGGAACGTAGATTTACCAGCACCATTAGCACCAATAATTCCGTAACAATTTCCTGGGGTAAACTTGAGGTTCACATCATCAAATAATGTTCTACCACCAAACTGAAGTCTTAGATCATGGGCCGCCAGCATAAATGTCCTTGATAAATTTGGCACACCCTAGCATAAAAAATAAGGAAAAGTCTTGCCTAAAGAGTCAGAAAAACTACTAAACGACCACCCTTTAATGGTGGTGGATTTTGAAATGAACCAGTAAAGTCCGAAGCTTATTCGCGTTCCTGATGGCATGCCTTACAAGAACGACGTTAAAATAATTTCTAGTTATCTGGATGATTCATCCTGGAAGGTCTATCTCAGTTTTAAATAGGAATTGACCAGGATGAGACTGGTTCATTTCAAAATTGAATTTGGTCTTAACACCAATCAAGTAAGACAGTTCAGAAAAACTAAAGAGAAATACTAAATTTGACCTGTGAACGGTTTAGGTACTGAACAGAGTCTACGTAGTCCTTGTGGATGGATTCAACTTGAGAGTAATGCTCCCCAAAAATTTCTCTGAGATTTTCAACATGTAACCGGTCAAATTCACTTAACTCAGATTCGCCATCGATACCAGTTTGAGGATCAGAGAGACTTTTATCAGAAAATTCTACTTTTTCTAAATACTTCTTTTTTTCTTCAAGATAGGCCGTAAACATTTCCTCGGCCTTATCAGGGTCAAGACCCACAAGAAATTCTTTAAGGTGAGTTTTCCAACCCGCCTCAATATCTTCCCATGGTAACTGAGTCACGTCTTCTTCATAGACTTCATCTTCAGAAAAATCTTCATCACTAACAGCTGCCATTTCTGATGAAGCAGTTTCAATGAATTTCGATTCAGTTGATTCGTTAAGACTTTCCAGATTTTGAACCGTAGGTAATGCTTTGGCAGTGGTCGCTATAGGCCTCACCGCTGACTGAATTAGCGTAATTGCATCTTCTTCAACATGATTTTTGTTCCGACCTTGAAAGTGGAAGTAAAGACAAAGAAAAAAAATGATAAGAAGTCCCTTTCTCATCCTTATATTCTAAATGAAATTAAATGCTGTAAGAATCGGGTAAAAATTGACCAGGAGACATGGAAATACAGCTAGGCAGTTTTTGCCTAGCGAATTAAATCAGGATAGTTTTTCTTCTAATGAAGCCCACTCTTCCATCAGTTTTTCTAGTTTGAATTCATTCGAACTAACTTTGTCTTGAATTTCAGAAAGCTTCATAGCACTTGCGTTGGACATCTCATCAGTGAGGGCCTGAATAATACCTTCAAGTTTTTCAATTTCTTTCTGCACTTCTTGATAACGGTTGCGATCCTTGTTACTCATTTTATCTTTAGGTAATTCTGACTTCTTAGCTTGTTGAGGTGCTTTCTTTTTTAGTTCCTCTTCAAGGTGGATCGCCTCTAAAAACATTTCTGCTTGTGAGAATCCTGCTTCAAAGTTTTCAAGTTGACCTTCATGTAAGACCCAACACTTATCAGTGACATTATTAATGAATGAGCGATCATGCCCAACGATGATCAGGGCCCCTTCATAATTTCGAAGCTCTTCTTCTAAAATTCCAATGGTCTCAAGATCTAAGTCATTGGTAGGTTCATCAAAGATCCAAATATCACGAGCATGCTTCATAAATTGGGCCAGCTGCAATCGATTCTTTTCACCGCCAGAGAAAGTATGAATCGGTCTTTTTATCTCGTCTGAACTAAAAAGAAAGTTTTCAAGGTAACTAGCAACATGTCTTTTATCACCGGTATTAGAGATAACGTAATCAATCCCCTCACCGATCATGGTCCAAGGGGTTTCATTATCTTTAAGAGCTTCTCGTTTTTGAGAAAAATAGCCTACATCAAGATTATCCAAACGTTTCACTTTCCCTGATGTCTGATCCAGCTCACCCAAAAGAATTTTCAAGAGGGAACTTTTTCCAACACCATTGCGTCCCATGAGCGCAATTTTATCACCTTTTGCAATGGAGAAATTTAACCCATCAAAAAGTGTGCGTTCACCAAACTGAAGCTTGAGATCCTATGCAGAGATAAGAATTTTGGATTTTCGACCAGAAGATTTTAAATCCAAGCTCACAGACTTATGGGCCTGGGTCTTGAGATCCTGAATCGTTTTATTTAAGGTCGAATAATCCTCAATACGTTTTTTGGATTTGGTACGTCTGGCCTGAACTCCACGTCGGATCCAAGCTGTCTCCCGGCGATTCATATTATTTAAACGATCGAGCTCTTTTTCTCGTCGAAGTTGATCTTCCTGAAGAAATTGCAAGTAGGCTTCGTAGGTGCCTTGAAAACTTCTTAGCTTCCCGCGCTGAATATGAATAATCCTATCCACCACATTGTTTAATAA
>CANEVK010000198.1 GCA_947442115.1 Bacteriovoracaceae bacterium
CAGCTCCTGCCCATTATCACTCTGAGTGGCAGATCCAGCGGGAGATCGATTCATTGACTGAATTTTAAAGCGAAGAATTTCAAATCTCTCGTACCTAAAATACATGTAGGATTTTTTTACTCCTCCAATGGTGGTGGTTACGTCATTTATCAACATTCCCCATCGATCAAGCTTCCAAACAATCACGACATCAATTTTTTTTTGTTGAGCGAGCTTGATGGGAAGGCCTTTTTTTGACTCCTGAGGCGGTTTCAGATTCGGTATGAACCTAGTCCCCACCCTCTGTTCTTGGCGAAATCTGAGCAATCCTTGAATTGAATAGAAAGTGTGTTTTGATCCAATGTGGAGACTCTGGCGTAGATAGCGGCCTTAAAACTCATTTAAACCCTCAATGTTGACAAATTTGACTACTTTTGATATCGTTCGTAGGGATGGAAAGAAGAGCTTATAAAATCAATGCGGTTACTATCAATAGAACAAATATTGAAGAAATAATAATTGATTCACATATAGATAAGCACTCTGACCATATTTCTGACGACCTGATCATTGAGCTTGTGCTCGAGTTAGTTCACACAGAGCATATTGCCGAAGGCGTCCGTGAAAAGTTTCAATATTTTGTTTCTGAAATTTCTCACAACCAGAAGCGATATAAGATGGTTTGGCTTTTAGAGGATCATAAATTTTACGTTGGTGTTATCACTGCTTTTAGAGATAGGAGGTTATAAATGGCGTTCCCAAGTAAAAAAGAAATTCAAGAAGTTTTAAGAGAGCTAGAGAATGTAGAACCAACTTTCATACTTGATCGGAAAAATGCATCCGCTGTAGATAAAATTAAATACGATCTGTGCCGCGAATTTGTGGTTTACATGATTTCTAATAAGATTTCTCAGGTGGAGCTTGCCGACAGACTAAGTCTTGATAAGGCCAGGGTGAATAAAAGTATAAAATACCGCATTGAGTTTTTTACAATTGATAAGCTTCTAAGCCTGCTCAATATTATTAAGCCTTCCAGTGAACTAAAAGTTTCCTAGACTGGGCAAAACCCTTTTAAAATTGGTCACTATTTAGCTCTGGAATTACTTCAATTTGAGGTCTGGGCAAAAGTATAGTTATTGCCCAGGTTGACAAAGTATGCATTAAGTCATATATTGTATGACATGGGTGAATTGTTTCGTTTTGGAAATGTAATTATTAGAATCTGGTCAAACGATCACAATCCTCCACACGTAGAAGCATTCTGGCCAAGCATGAAGAAACCAGAAGCTCATGCAAAGTTTTTACTTAGCGATCTTGAATGTATTGAAAGCTTCGGATTCTCCTCTAAAGACATAAAGAGAATCCAAGTGGAATTAAAATCCCGTCATGAAAAGATATGGGAAGCCTGGAGGTCAATTCATGAAGAAGAAAATTAATTATGCTCAGAAAGATGTTCTTTCAGACAAAGACTTTGAAAGCCAAAACATCAAAGAACGAATTACTATTTGGATTGATGAAAGTACTTTAGATGCCTTTAGACAGAGAGCAAAAGAAGAAGGATCTAAATATCAGGCCCTGATCAATCAGGCTCTTCAGGAAGCTATAAAAAAACCATCTCTTGTTGAGAGGGTGGAGCGACTTGAAAAAAAAATTGGGTAACAGATTTTCTTTAAAAGAGCAGTCGTAAAACTTGCTTTGCGGCTGCCAAGATCAACCACCCTACCCTGCTAATAAATCATAATGACTTTTGAGCTTATAAAAATGAAGAACCTAAATGACGATTGAATCTTTCTCGAACAGGGAGAGAATTTCTCGAAGTAGTTTTGTTCTATCGTGAAGTCGAACTTTGTAACCCGTGTCTACCTGATGTCTTCTTGGCGTCTTCCTTTTTAGAGTGATTTCGTGTTTAGATTTTTCCCCCGGGAGAAATCTCAGATCCAGAGAAAGCCTCATGAGAAGCTCAACGACCTGTACCCGTTCTAGAAACTCGTCAATGATGAGTCCCTTGCTCTGATTACAATTTTTGACCAATCGTAATTTTGTACTATCGGCGAAACTCATGAAGACAACCTTCTAATGTAAGTATACCGGAGTCATCTGCATTCTCAGAAAGGAGACCTCGTAAGATGCACCAACTTAGAATAAGTTTTTCTCATATGCTTACCAGTTTGTGCATTCTACTGATAGATTTTGATTTCCAACGCCAGTCATCCACGAAATAAGATAAGGAGATGATCCATTTGTTCCCCCGCTCCAAGACTGTGTACCATAGTGACAAGGTTGATATGATGGGGAAGCTGAGCAGTCATAAGCCAATACTTTTCTTCCAGAATTAACTCCTGATGGAGTATGAGTCACATAGGTAACAGCTCCATTTCCTGTGGCAACTGAACAAAAGAATGAAGCAACAGTTGTCTGGTCTCCGTGCCACATATCAAACCATGCATCAGTAGGCATGCTTCCTCCAGCAGATGAATATCCAGCAAAACTATGCGGCATTAAAGATGGGTTCGTGCAGACTCTGCCACTCCATACTTCGCATTTCACACTAACATTTCCACGTCGAGCAACTAAAGTTGTATTTCCTGGAATGAGATTTATTTGATTGGTCGATGTCCAATTTACTGGTGAAGAGTTTGTACCAATATTGTTAAATGAATCTGTAGCTCTGACTATAACTGAGTATTGTGTATTAGAGGCGAGAGTTAGACTTGAGACAGAATTACCAGACGAGAAAGTTGTCCAATCTTTAATTAATGTGTTGTCAGAAGTTTTAATTATTCTTATTTCATAACTAGCAACTGATCCCCCACCTATATCAGAAATTGCAC
Source organism: Bacteriovoracaceae bacterium (assembly GCA_947442115.1). Classification (GTDB taxonomy): domain Bacteria; phylum Bdellovibrionota; class Bacteriovoracia; order Bacteriovoracales; family Bacteriovoracaceae; genus Peredibacter. Next base: position 2,811 of record CANEVK010000198.1, read on the forward strand.
TCCAGCTTATATTTGGTGAACTTGATAAATTCGTAGGTACTGACCCTAGCGTCACCCCTGTCGGCGCATTCGGCCCCGTATTATCTGCCGTAAAACTTGCCGACGGTCCGGCACCAGGCGCAGAGTCTCCCGAAGTTGACGCCGCTGTTCCTGTTGCCACTAGTATACTTACTGCTCCCGTGCCCGAACAATTATTCACCGTCACTGTTCTTGTTAATCCAGACCCTGTCACTCCTGTCACCGTACAACCGGCTGATCCCGCACCAGAAAATGAAATATTTCCTGAGGCAAGGTTAATAGTTGCAGTGTCAGTACCAGAACCATAGGTCACGGTATAAGTTACTGGGCCGGCCTTAACTAAACTTGAAGAAGGAGCATCAATGGAAATTGAAGCAATAGTCCCTTGAGATATTCCACCCCAAATCGTCCCGTTACAGAATTCCATTTTTTTAGAGGTTGAATTATATCTTATTGTTCCCTCGGTTGAGGCGTCACAGGCTGTTGCGACCGTTCCGATTTTGACTCCGTTCACTAAGTTTACTGTATTCTCAAAAGTTTTACTTCCTGAAATTGTCTGCGCAGAGTTGCTCACAATTCCCGCTACACCACTGGTCGCGACCGGTAACGATGAGCACACGGGATTTCCTGAAATATCAAAAGCGAGATAAGTTAATGGTAAGCAGACCATCACTTCAAGAGCAGTTCCTCCTGCATTTGCCACGTATAATTTATTTGCCGTAAATGATGTAAGACCGGTTCCACCGAGTGCTGGAGAAAGACTCGCAACACTTGATATAACCCCAGAGCCATCATTGATGAGAATGTGGTTAGCCGAGCCCGATGCTAATTTAGAGCGAGCAATAGCGGCAGTTGAAGATACTTTTAAGTTTGTTATAGAACTATCAGCAAGCTCCGTTGTAGTGACTCCACCAACGGCAATCCCGATCGTTCCAGAGGCAGTGATGGCCCCGCCGGAGAGCCCCGTGCTTGCAGTGATTGAAGTCACACCTGATCCAGCAATTCCTAAGATTTTCCAAGTTGTTCCGTTATGATAATTAATCTCATTAGTATCGGTGTTGTAGACTTGAGTTCCTGTAGGAATCGGAGAGATAGCGTTTCTTTGCGCTGTTGTCATCCTAGGAATAAGAAGTCCTGACGTCGTTGACGAGATATCCAGAATGGAATCTGGTAAAGAGTTTCCGATCCCGACTCTGCCAGTGTTACGGTAGATGTTTCCGGTGGCAAGAGTCCAGTGAGAAAGCCCGTCCACATAAGACTTCGTGGCGGCATCATTCGCACTAATTGGTGTTCCAAGCCCTGTGATTATGCCCGAACTCATAGCAATGTTTCCGGACATAGTTCCACCAGCAAGGGGCAGTTTTGTAGCGTCAGAATTTAAATCTGGATCTGAAATACAACTCCAGATGAAAGGGGCGGTCGCAGTCATCGAAAGTTTTTCAGTCGCCCCACAATTAGGAACGGCGTCTGAGGCCATGACATTTCCGGCGGCCGTTCCAATATTTGTGAGAGCTGCCGTTCCTAACTCTAAACTTGTTCTAGCAGTTGCGGCAGTATTTCCACCCGTCCCTCCAAGAGTTAAGGGCAGGATCGCTACGCTAGACATGACTCCAGTCCCATCGTTTGTGATGACATGGTTGGGAGTACCTGAAGCAAGCTTAGACCTCGTGATCGCTGCGCTGGCAGAGACTTTTAAGTTAGTGACTGCGCTATCTGCAAGTTCCGTTGTAGAAACTCCACCAGCAGAGATCCCAATTGTCCCAGAAGTAGTTATTGCACCTCCAGAAAGCCCCGTGCCAGCAGTGATTGAGGTCACGGCTGAACCTGCAATCCCTAAGACTTTCCAAGTTGATCCATTGTAATAGTTAAGTTCATTGGTGGAAGTATTGTAAATTTGTGTTCCGGTCGGAACCGGAGAGATAGCATCTCTTTGGGTAGTCGTCATTCTAGGTATGAGGACCCCCGATGTCGTTGATGAAATATCAAGAATGCTTTCTGGCAGAGTCGTCCCAATTCCGACTCTGCCAGTATCCCGATAAATATTTCCTGAAGTAAGAGTCCAGTGAGAAAGACCATCAACGTATCCCTTGGTTGCGGCTTCACTCGCAGCTCCAGGTGTCGGAAGCCCTGTGATCTTATTTGTATCCATATCAATGTCACCTGACATCGTTCCCCCTGCTAAAGGAAGCTTCGTAACGTCCACGCTTGAGTCGATATCAGAAGCACAGGTCCAACCATAAGAGGGCCCTGGGTTCCATTGCAGTTTTTCATTGGCAGTACAAAGGGGAAGAGAACTGGCTCCTAGTACATTGCCCGGCATGACTCCAATTACAATTCCTAGATTAGTCAGAGCGTCCGCTGCACTCGTAGCACCAGTACCACCCAGAGTTAAGGGAAGTGTAGCGACTCCACTCATGACTCCTGATGAGTCGTTGACTAAAATATGATTAGCGGAACCGATAGCGAGTTTTGAGCGATCAATCGCTGCAGCGGCTGCTACTTTGGCGTTGGTGATGGCACTGTTTGCGATTTGAGCACTATCAACACCAGAGTTTGCTATCGAAATTGTTCCTGTCGCTGTGATCGGCCCTCCTGAAAGTCCCGTCCCCGTTGCGACTTGAGTCA
>CANEVK010000199.1 GCA_947442115.1 Bacteriovoracaceae bacterium
AAAATTTTCAAAACCTAATTGAGTCACGCCGTAACGGTCTCTGACATCAATAAAGTGCAAACTTCCAAGGTTACGGTATTTATTTAACCATCCACAAATGGTGACAGTTTTACCAATATCTGAATCTCTTAATTCGCCACAGTGATGGGTACGCAATGAACCGGCCAAATCTTTCGTTAAAGCCATTTGAAAACTCCTCATTTCTCTCTTAAACTTAAGCTAGCATCATACCCGAATCAGGAATTAAATTCATGAGAAAACTTCTTACTCTACTCCTACTTTTGAGCATTGGGGCCTGTCAGGCTGAGTCAGAGAATCCCTTAAAAATGATCACTCTCCTCACTCCGAAGGGAGAAACTATCAAAACGACCCTCGCCTATACAGAGAAGGATTCAATGCAGGGACTTTCTGGTGTTAAACCTGAGAATTTTGCACATGATCAAGCCATGCTCTTTTTTTATCTCAGTGATGAGGAACGTCACTTTTGGATGCCTGATACCTATTTTGATCTTGATCTCTTTTATCTGGATAAGGATCTTAAGATTATCGATGTGATAAGAAAACTTCCCCACTACATTGGAAGGGCCAATCCCTCGTTGATACCGAAGGCAAGATCAGTCTGGTGTAGGCATGTTTTGGAGATGAAGTCGACTTCTCCAATTGCTGAAAAATTAAATATTGGTGATCAATTTAAATGGAAATCTTCATTGGATTTAAAAACTACTGAGGAAAAAATAAAAAAAGAATTAGTGAAGTAACTATAATTCAGCAGGCTTAACTTCATCAGACTCAGCTGACTCTCCTGCAAAGAGAATTAAAAATTCATCAGCAGCAATAACTCCCAAGGATTCCTTGGCCAGCTGACGCTGAAAATTCTTATCGATTTGCACTCTTGCAATCTCAGCTTTTAGTGACTTATTTTCAGTCTGGATTGATTTGAGTTCATTTTGTTTTTCTTTGATCTCACCTTCGGTGGCAAAATAGTCCCAAACTCCACGATCCATAAAGATTAATCTTAAGATGAGAAGACCAACTACAGACCAAGCAAACTTTTGAAGTAAGTTTTTCTTTGGCTTAGCAACCTTCTTAACACTAGAGCGAACAACAGGTTTTTTCTCAACGATAACTTCTTCATCATCTTCGTCTTCATCTTCATCTAGATACTCTATATCTGTTCCGCTCAAGTCGCTTTGGCGATGTTCAAGCATCTCCTCATCATCTGGAGAACCAATAGATTTTCTGGTGGATGTGGTTTCTAGAATTAAAGGCGCAGAAGTAGCTTCCGTCGCAAAAGGACGGTTAAAAACATTTTTTCGAGTGCGCAATCTGTCACGGGAGGTCGACTTTTCTTGAGATCTTGCCGCGAAAGGAGACTCTACTTCTTCATACTCGTCATAAGACGGTCGGTTCATTCTTAATTCCACGCAAAATACATCCTGTATTTTTGAGCACTAGCGCCCAAGTCATTTGGGTTTGTGTGTTAATTCCAATTTAACATGGTCAACTAGTTGAAACAATGGGGGAATGAAAAGAAATTTTTGCCTAGCGCAATAGGGGCACTTTTATGTGCCCCTATCTTTATAACGAAGGAAGAAATGAATTAATTTCTTTGACTACTGCGGCTACCACCGTACGAGCGGTTAGCACTTCTAAAACCACCATTTCCACGACCGCCACCAAATCCGCCAGTTCCACGGCCACCAGTGAAGGCCGGAGCTTCAGCGAGTTCGATACTTACGCGTCTGTTACCATACATCTCACCTTTAAGATTCATGATCGCATCAGTGTGCATAGAGTTGGCTTCGATGAAAGCGAATTTTTCTTTGGTATCAATGCGGCCAATATCGCGACCATTAATGCCAGCATATTGAGCAACAAATTTAAGAAGATCACCTGAAGTCACTCCATCCATTTTTCCAAGATTAATGAAGAATCTTTGCATGCCAGAATTAACACGCACTCCTCTTTCACCTTGTGGTTGTCCGCGAGGGGCAACATCAATTTCCTGGGCTTTTTGGTAACGTTTGAGAGTATTTTCAAACATGAAGCCATAGATTCCCTTGATTAGATCTTCTTTATCAAGAGCATCAAACTTTTCTTTGAAAGAATCAAAATGAAGTGTTTCTTCATCTTTAAAATTCGCCACATTATCATTGAAGCGAATCATTGATTTCTCAAGAATCTTCTCACGGATTTCATTCACGCGTGGAAGTTGGATACGCTCAATTTTAGCTTTTGTGAGACGCTCAATTTGTCCTACTCTCCCCTGCTCAGAAGGTTCAATAATAGAGAGTGAAATCCCTTTAGAACCACCGCGACCAGTACGACCAATTCGGTGAACGTAAGATTCATTATCTTGAGGAAGTCCAAAGTTAATAACGTGAGTCAGGTTATTCACATCAATCCCACGAGCTGCAACGTCTGTACAAACAAGAAGATTAATTTTCTTTTCTTTAAATTTTTTCATCGTCATATCACGGGCCGCTTGGTCCATATCACCATGAAGAGCATCCGTTGGATAACCGCGAGCATTAAGCTCATCTGTTAATTCTTTTGCCCCAATTTTAGTCTTAGTGAAAATGATGGCATACATGCCGTCAGAAAAATCCATATAACGGCAAAGAGCTTCGATGCCATTTTCACGACGAACGACAACTGCTTTCTGCTCAACTGAATCAGCAGTTAGAACTTTCTTAGTCACTTTTACCACGACAGGATCATTAAATTCGCGGGCCACAAGATCAGCAATTGGGCCTGGCATTGTAGCTGAAAACATCCAAATTTTCTTTTCAGGTATTTCAGCAACAATTGTTGTCACATCATCAAAAAATCCCATATCAAGCATTTCATCTGCTTCATCAAGAATAACAAATTTTGTGGCTTCAAACTTTAAAACTCCACGCTCAATGAGATCCATCACACGCCCTGGAGTCCCCACAACGATTTGTGGTTTTTTACCTTTGTAGTCCTTAATTTGAAGACCGACTGAAGTACCTCCGTAAACGGACATTGAACGAATCGATTCAAAAGCAGAGAGTTTTTGAATTTCTTCATGAATTTGGTTCGCAAGCTCACGAGTAGGAGCAAGAATTAGGGCCTGGAGGGCAGAAGATTTAAAATCAAGTTTTTCCAAAAGTGGAAGAACGAAAGCAGCAGTTTTTCCAGATCCTGTTTGGGCCTGGCCGATAAAATCAATATTATCTTTAATGAGGACAGGAATCGCCTGCTGTTGAATTTCAGATGGATTTTCAAATCCCATCTTGGCGATAGCTTTGAGCGAAGACTCTTTTAAACCGAGGTTAACAAAAGACATAGTTTCTCCTTTAGAGAAAAAAATAAATATTGGCAGATTTTGAAAAAAGTAAGAGACGGTCCAAGATGTCTCTAAACAACCTTGGGAACCACTTAGACCTTAAGACGTCAGGAAAAGATCCGGGTGGGGAACAAGGCAAACAAAATATACGACTGCTGGCTTAGTAGCATGCCACCCCTGGCTTTGTAAATAGCGCGTCAGTGCTGAATTGAGAACAAATAAAAAAGGGCACTTAGAGTGCCCTTTTCCAGTAATTATTACATGATTAAGTTATTTAATTTGATAAGCGACCCAGAGACCGGCCCAAAGTGATTGAGTCGAATAAGGAACATCATTAATATAGCTAGAGATAAAAGGCATCACATTAAGTTTTGGTGTAACATCATGAGCAACACCCACCATAAAGTTTTGCCATGTATCGACGTAATGTGGATTTTTGCCATTTATCGATTTAAAGTTTTTATTATTTTCTAAGAAATGCTCAAAGTAAGCTTGAACATTTGTCTTATCAGTTAATTTATAAGTGAATCCAGGAATCGTAAGAATTCTGTGACGAGAATTATTAAATCGATCTTCATATACCCAGAAACGATGAATGTGCCACAAGCTTAGTTGTAAATTGGTCGTAAGATCATAGGTAAAAGTCAGGTTCCACTCAGGCTGATAAGTGAGATTTCCAAAAGTCGCATTGTAAGATGTGCGAGAACCATGGCTGGTCGGAAGCCTCAATGCAGGACGAGTCCAAAAATTAAATTTCTTATCAGCTGAGGTATAAAGCACACCTGAGAAACCGACGAGAAAGTCTTCAATTTGGATCATGCCTCGCTCTTTAGCAGCTTGATCAGGAGCCTCAGCAAGAAAAATGGTATAACGAGGAATGAAATTAAATTTCATTTTCGCGCCAAAATTATATCCAAAATTAGTTTGGTTCCAAATATGTAACGGATAGGAATCACGATTCGTTCCACCAGAGTATTCTGGAGAAAGAGCCGCGTACCGAGAATCCCAATCTTCAAAAGTTGGTGAGGTAATAACCGAAAACTGACCAATTGAAAGACGCTCATAAAATTTGTCAAAAGCTGATTTGGTAACTTCTGATGCAGCTGTAGCAACTTTCTTTTCTTCAACCACTACGACTGAGGTCTTTTTAGACACACCATTATTTTTCTGAGTTGGCTTAGTCTGGGCCAGGGCCTGAAAACAAATTAAATTTGCTACGAACATTAATAAGAGAAAAGTGCTTTTCATACCGCTGTCGCCTTCCTTACAATCTTTTGAATTGAATAAGCCCATCATTCTAAGCAATTGTTGCTTGGAATACAAAGCAATAATCGATTGTTCTCACGAGCAATTTTAAAAGACAACCACTTTTTTACGTGGTGCAAAACTGACACTAGGATACTAAAAATGAGCAATGAAAAACATCAAATCCTTACATCTTTCTTTAACTCTTTAGAAAAAATGGAATCTGAAGACATGATGGGAATGGTGGAAAAACATCTTAAAGATGAGGATGTTGAAATTTTCGTTCATCATATTGAAAATTTTTATGGGATCTCAGATGACGAAGAACTTGGAATGCTGGCCCAGCTGATGGTGACAGGCTACCTTGCTGCCAAGCACGAAGAAAGCCTCAAGCAAACAAAGCATTAAGTCTCTACAAGATTATATTGAATTTGAATCCAGAATCTTCTCATGGCCGCGACCTCTTGAAGATAGAACCATAACGTTTCTAGTTGTGAATGATCTTTTATTCTTCGGGCAAGAAGTTTAAAGAGATTTTCTAATCCTTCACCAACGACCCCGAATTCAAAAAGATCTTTAATTTCTTCTAATAAAAATTCTTCACCATCATTAAACTGAACTCGATTTGATTCGTTCTCTACATTTAAATCCAGGCCGGCCTCATTTAATAAAAGCCCAAGGAGTTGGAAATTTCTCATGGCCAGCTGCTGATCACCAATCGGTCCAAGCTTGACGGGTTCTCCATCGCCATTGACGGATAAGGTAAATGAAAGCTGAAATCCAGAATCTTTTTTACTTAGCCACCAACTAAAACCCGGATCAGATAAATTACACATCATCTCTTCATGAACAGGAAATCTTCTATTGGAAATTTGATCATGAATAATTTCTGC
>CANEVK010000200.1 GCA_947442115.1 Bacteriovoracaceae bacterium
AAAGGCACCAAGTAAACCTTATCGCGTCATTGGTGATCGGATTGAAGCAGCGACATTCATTATTGCCGGCATCATGGGAGGTGGTGAAGTGAAGGTTAAAGGCTTTAATCCTTCTCACTTACAATATGTTTTGGATACCCTCATAAAAATGGGAGCTAAGCTAGAAATAGGAAATGATTTTGTTTTGGTTCATCCATCCCAACGATTAAAAGGGACAATGATCGAAACACTACCTTTCCCTGGATTTCCAACAGATGTTCAGGCGCAGATGATGGCGCTGATGAGTCTTGTCGATGGAAACTCGGTTGTGACTGAGACCATTTTTGAAAACCGTTTTATGCATGTTCCAGAAATGATCCGTATGGGGGCCAAAATTCAATTAAAAGGCAATGCCGCTCTTATTGAGGGGGTTGACTCTCTAAGTGGGGCGCCTGTTATGTGTACGGATCTTCGGGCCTCTGCCGCCTTAATTTTATGTGCCCTTGTGGCCCATGGACAAACTGAGATCCAGCGGGTTTATCACCTGGATCGGGGTTACGAAAAAATAGATGAAAAGCTCACAAAATTAGGAGCTAAAATTCAGCGTGTGAAGGGGTAGTATGAATCATCCTGACTGTATATTTTGTAAGATCGTCGAGGGAAAAATTCCCTCAACTAAAGTTTTTGAAAATGATAAAGTTTACGCTTTTAAAGATCTTCATCCTCAGGCCTTTAAACACTATCTCTTTGTTCATAAATCTCATACTCGAGATGTAAATGACCTCATTCTTACTGATGGGAATCAGGTCGCTGATATTTTTTCAGCGATTCAACAAGTGACGGTCAATGAGAAGCTTGATCAGATGGGATTTCGTGTCGTCACGAACATGGGATCCCATGGAGGACAGACCGTTTTCCATACTCACTTTCATTTACTAGGTGGAGAGCCTCTGAAAGGCTTTGGCCGTTAAATGATTAAGGGTTTTGAAGCCCTTGAAAAACGGCAGCTAAAAGTGAGCGTTGGAGTTGATTCAGCTGGGTTGTTCTGGCCATAAAAATAATCGGACTTCTTTCTATTTGCGCGGTCGCGACAAATTGTCCGCGAGTGGGATGAAATTCAGTTATTTCAAAACTATCGTGGAATTTATCAAGGTAGTTTTGCATAAGTTCTTTTTCCTTTGCCCCCCCTTGAATGAAATTTGCTTTTTTACTACCACTCAGAATTGATTGAATCAGTTTTGGTCTTTCTCTTTTCTCATTGTTTTCATCTTTCTCTTCAGATTTGATGACATCATTAAAAATAATGCTTAGGTCTACGGCGCCCATATTCCTTTTAAGCCAGTACCAAAGTTCCTCAAAAAAACTGAGACGGTCTTTTTTCCAAAGATCTCTAAAATGATTGGTGATGTTCCACACGTTTTCTAAAGAATTAAAATTTTGGTGTAAGCACCATCTGTTTAAAATTTTTGAATAAAGATCTTTAAAGGCCTGGGGTTGGAGATTTTCAAATGAAGTAAAACTTAATGATTCATCTTTGGCATCAAGAATAGGGTAGTAGGCTTTTTCTTTTTCTAAAATACCAACCAAAGAATTAAAGTGCTCATTATCATCAATAAAGAGTGCTTGGAGGTTAAAATCTGGCAGGTCAGTAACATCAATCAGGCGTCCATCGATGGAGTTTTGATCCCAATCGAGCTCACGGATGAGGACTTGGCTTGATGAACGGATGAAACCGACTGAAATAATCATGAATAAACCTACCCTTTTAATGCAGGCATTTTAACAAACGCAACTTTAAGTTACAATGAACTCATGGTGCATCATTTGGTTCTTTTAAGTATTTTCTTTTTAAGTTTCAAGCTTTCGGCCCAAGACGAGCGCTATTACCGTCAGATTTTGAATGGTGAGCTGCCAAAATTATCCCAAGTCGTCAAAGAACCCCCAAATGAAAAATTTAATGTTGTGGGTGCTTCTTACTTTGTTGATTTAAATAGTGATGGTTTTGAGGAGATGATTATACCCCTAAAAAAAGACGGGGTTGACTGGATTCAAATCAAAGATTCAAGCCAGCGGATTATTTTTGAGGAAAAAATATTAGCGATTGGGGGAGGAAGTTTCATTTATAAAATTAAACTTGCTCATATCTCGACAACGGCCAGAGTCCTCGTCCTCTATCTTGATGAAGGCTCAAGCTCAGGGAAAAAGTTTGAATCAACAGCGAGACTATTTTTACTAACTTATGAAAATAATGATTTATCGACGATGTCCTTGACTCAAGGCCCTCATCATTTTCATGAAAAGCAAGGCCAGCGTGAACAATACTGGAGAAGAGATTATTCCGTTGAATTAAGAGATATAAATCAAGATGGAACTCGTGAATTTATAGTGAGCTTTGATCATATCCAAAGAATTATGCTCTATAAGGGACATGGACTGTGGGAGCGCTTTTAGGATACTTTTCTAATATCTTCATCAGATTTTTTAGACTCATTCTTTTGCCGTCTAAATTCTTCTAAGACTTTTATATTGGCAAGATTTTCTTCTCTGGCCTTGTTCTTCATTCTTTTCATCACTAAAAGACTAAGCACAGCTGGTAAAGAAAGTAGCAGAAATACTCCGATGTATCGGAAAAATTCATCGGTATTATTCATTGACTTAGGACCACTTGAAATTTTTTGCTCTGGATGAGTCACGCCGTTTTGGTACTGGTCCATATCTTTTTCAAAATTAAACAGATTCTCCGTCCCTTGGGGAGCCGATTCAGGGTGTTCAACCTCAATCCCTACAAAATCCTCTACAGCAGGCTTTCTGCCTTGGGCATAGGAAAACTGACTAAATAAGATCATTAAAAGGGCAAGTGTCTGAAAACGCATAGGTCAATACCTCATAGAGATTTATCGGCTTTCTTCATTATTACTTTAATCCTAAAGATTGTTTTTTAATTGTCCGATAGTTGAGCGTAGTTAGTAACTCTGACTTAAGGCCAGGTCATATGAAGATTTTCCTCCTCCTTTGCGTTCTTTGTTCGGGATATGTTTATGCCCTTTGGAAATATGGGGGTCTTGATCAATCAGTTCTGGCAAAATGGAACGCTCAATTTGAGTATGAAAAAAAGTCACTCGAACTCGCGCGAGACAATCGCAAGCTTATGGCCCAGGTTTCTGACCTTAAGTATCAGCTCTCTGAACTCCAAGCAAAAAATAAATTTATTTCGGCCCAGATGGAAAATTCAAAAACAGAAAAATCAGCTGTTGCAGAAAGAAGCATTGCGAGTGTTCCAAAGATTAAAACTGATGATCTCGTCAATTTTGAAGTCTATAAATGGACCCCCGACAAGCTATTGGCCATTGGTGAAAAGGAACTCCATCATAAAAATTATGAAAAATCAGCTCAGTTTTATAATGAACTTATTGATCGTTTTCCAAAACACAAAATTGTCAGTGATCGAGTTCTTTTCGGTGCCGGTGTTGCAGCTTATGAGACTGGTAAAAGATATGACTGGTCTGAAAAACATTTAGAAAAATTAGTAAAAAACTATCCGAAATCAGAGTTCTACAGAGGAGCAAAGCTTTGGCTAGCCCTCGCTCAATATAATCAAGGTAATCAGGAAAAGTTTTTGGCAACGGTTGAAGAATTCAGACTCAAATATAGAAATACAGAAGAATGGAAAATTTTAAGTAGGTATTATGAAGACATCTCTTACAAAATTAAAAAGTAGTTTTGCACTTTCACTTGTCTTATTCGCAACTGCAGGGTTAGCAAAACCAGTTGCCCAAGTGATAGATGTGAAGGGACAAGTTTTTGCTCTCGGCCTAGATGGGAGTACAAAAACTTTAAAAAACAATGATCATATTGAAGATAAGTCTGAAATTATGGTTGGTGAAGACGGACAAGTCACACTGAATGATTATTTCGATGCGACTTATCACTTAATTCAAGGGTCACATCTTAAATTTTTTAATAAATCGGTTCAATTAAAAAAAGGTAAGGCTTGGATTCAATCTCTCAATTCAAGGCATCCCCTTAGTCTAACTACAGGCAATGGCCATGTCGCTTTCTGGAAGGGAGAGTTTATTGCCACGTTTGATCAGCCCACATCTAAAACGCAAATTTTAGTGGTGAATGGAGAAGTTGAGGTTTCAAATATTCTAGATAAGAATATGAAATATAATTTACCTGCTGGAACCTTTACTATGGTTGACCCTGAGGTTGAGAATGGAATCCCAAGGGCGCCGACAAAAGTCGGTTTAAACTCACTACAGACGGCCCTCACTGAATTTAAATCACTGCCTCAGAAATTGCAGAGTCCAACGATTGAAGAAGTTGCACCTCAGGCACAAACTCAAACTCGCGCGATTGCATCTGTAGAAGAGCTCCCAGAAACGACTCCTGGAGAGGTTAAAAAAGGTGAGATTGTTTTTATGTCGAATGGGCAGATGGTGTCTCGAGTTCCTGCCTCGGCGGCTGGAGCGGCCCACCAGTATTTAAGAAAAAAAATCTCAAAAAAGAAGGCTTTCCCACTTACAAATGCCCCAATTGCCTTTTATGGTTTTACCCCGGAAGTGGCAGCTGTAAATACTTCGAATCTCGATACAGACCGTCAACCGGCTTCATTAGACAATAAAGTGTCTATCGATATGCCAAAAAAGGTTGCTAGTGACACGAGTATTGATCGAGAGTTTGCTGAAACCTTAAGGTTAAATCAAGATTCCCAGCCTAAGCATACGAAAGAGTTAGAAAATTTGATTCAAGATTTAAAAAGTTACTAGCTCTTGACATAACTTTGCACGCACATCTATTAATCTCCAACCCCTTAATTCTGAGGGGTTTTCTTTTTTTCTTTTAGTTTCTTTGAAATTGAATGTCGTGATCTTAAGTTTCGTTTATACCTCAACTTGCCTTAAAATAAGGAAATGGAAAAAAAACGTATGCATGTAACCATCATTGATGACAATCGAGATCTTTTAGATGCTTTATCTGGCTCTTTGGCCGATGCTTTTAATCTTCAGGTTTTTTCTGAACCTGATAAAGGCTTAGATTTTATTAGGAACAATCATACCGATGCCATTTTGTTAGACTTGCACATTCCAGGCAAAGATGGATTCCAAGTTTATGAAGAAGTTAAAAAGGCCAAGCAAAATTTGCCGGTTCTTTTTTTAACAGGTGATTCTAACTTCGATTCACGTTTAAAAGGTTTTGAAATTGGTGCCGATGATTTCTTAATTAAACCGATTCAAACGGAAGAACTCGTTGCGCGGATTCGTAATAGAATTCAAATTAGTAAAAGAAATTTACAAAATAACAAAATAATTAAAATTAAAGATTTAGTCATTGATCTTGATGGACATCAAGTTTCACTCAATAACCAACTTGTTCGCCTGACTCCAAAAGAGTATCAACTCCTAGTTGTTCTTTCCCAAAATCCTAATCGTGTTATCCATAAAGATGATCTAATTG
>CANEVK010000201.1 GCA_947442115.1 Bacteriovoracaceae bacterium
AAACTCATTCAAAATGAAATCATTGCCAGGGCCGATCAGGACTGGAAACTTCGAATAGAAAATCTCACCAAGGAAAGCCAAATCCATCTTTAAATCCCATAGGGCTCATGGCCCTGATCAAGATTTTTAATCTGGTCACCAGTTGATGACTCTAGAAAGGGTACGTCAGGATTAATTTTATTTTTTAATCCTCCTTCACCGTCACCCTTTTTAGTCAGAATTGGCCCATGGATTTTTCTTTTTAACTTTATAGGTTTTCTTTTATTTCTTTTTTTCATTTTATTCCTCAGCGCCTTGTTTGCACTTACAAGGCCAATCACAAGGTGGGATTTTTTTAAACCTTCTTTCTTTTTTGGGGCATTTAAGGACATAAGTTTTTCTCAAGACTCCATCTTCGCTAAGCTCCTCATGGCACTACCCTTGCAAAATTTAAAATGCAGATTCTTTACATTCAAAGGAGTCAATCATGACAAATAAGATTGAGGGGATAAGAACCAATTCGATCAATATTGGAATCTCAGAGGAAGATCGTAAAAGTATTTGTAAAGAACTCAATAAACTCCTGGCCGATACCTATTTACTCTATCTCAAGACGCAAAATTATCACTGGAATGTGACTGGAAACATGTTCCAATCTCTTCACCAATTATTTGAGAATCAATATATTGAACAGGCCAAAGCGATCGATCTTATTGCCGAGAGAATTCGAGCACTTGGAGAATTTGCTCCTGGCTCTTTTGTGGCCTTTTCAAAACTCTCCTCCATTAAGGAAGAAACCACAGTCCCCTCAGCGACTGAGATGATTCATAATTTAGTTCATGCCAATGAAACAGTGCTTAGCTGTGCCAAGAACATCATCTCTCTTTCTGACTCCTGTGATGATGATGTTACAGCGGACCTCATGATTGAGCGGATGCAGGTTCATGAAAAAAATGCATGGATGCTGAGAAGCTTAATTGCTCATCAAGCCTAAGCATCTATGTAGATAATTCCACCCCCCTAGGCAGCCCTCATCGCCTTGATTATGATCGCAGCTATGAGATTTAAAACAGTTTTCGTCCTTTCACTCATTTGGAATCTGACTATGGGATTGGCCCTGGCCAATGAGTGTCCACAATCTGTGGACCTCCTGATTATCGGAGACTCACAGTTTGGCGCCACCTGGTCTCGTGGTTATGCTGGAAACTTTCTTCAGCAATGCCTTAAAAGCAATTTTGTCCTCTACGCTAGAGGTGGAACGATAGCTGGAAACTGGATAGGCACAGGCGGCATGGACCAGATTGAAACGATTCAAAGAGATCCTTTGAATGAGCATCTTAATATAGGCGCTAAAGAGAAAGTCCCTCTTTGTAAAAAAAGACTTGAGAGTATGCTAGAGACTCACGCGCCTCAACGAGTTCTCCTTGAATTTGGTGGTAATTATAATGCGCAAACAGATGAGTTCATAGCCCAAGATATTCTTAAACTCATCAAAGTACTCCAAACTAAAAATATATCGAAAGAAAATTGTTTTTTTCTCCATCAAACCTACGAGATGGAAGTGGCCTCAAAAAGAAATGTACCTCTTAAGAATTTAGAAAACATGAAAAGAGTTGGATTTGTTATTCAAAAGACAATTGGAGAGGCTTGCCAATTTATAGATGGATTTGAGCTTATGAAAAATTCTCCTTATTTTGATGGCAAGGAACTCTTAAAAAGAATTCCTATCGAGGGCCGACCAGGTTGTATGGGAGCTGCGGCCAATGACAATGCACACCTTTGTGGAGAAGCAGCAAAAGATTTTGCCAACCGAGTTTGTTCTTTTTTAAATTAATGGATTAAAAATTGATTCACTTTTTCAACGAGGGCTTCTAAATCTAAAGGCTTTGGTAAAATTTCTTTTAAGTCCTCTGCACCTGTATCAAATGTCGCATCCTCAAGAGATGAAGTTATGATCATCACGGGACAATCTGAAATTCCCTCAAAATCAATTTGTCTCTTGGCCTGGATAAATTCGAATCCATCTAACTCATCCATTTGAAAATCTACAATCATCAGTTTGGGATCATGGCGCCCTTGTTCAAGCCCTAATAAAGCCTCTTGAGGATTTCCATATCCATGAACTGAGTATCCAGCTTTTTCAAGGGCCCAACATATAACATCTCTCAAATCTTCATCATCATCAATAACAAGAATTTTTCTCTTTTTATCTTTGATCCAATTCTTTTGTCCCTCAAGAAATGCTGAAGGAATTGAGAAAGTGAATAAAGCTCCCTCTCCATCTAAATTCTCCACATGAATTTGACCTTCATGGGCTTCAACAATCGTTTTACAGATAAATAAACCAAGGCCTGTTTCTGAACATCCACTAACTCCCCCATTCCAATATTTTTCAAAAACATAAGCAAGCTCTTGATCTTTTATTCCTGGCCCCTGATCAGCAATCGCAAATAAAACCTCATCACCATTTTGGCAGAGACTTATTGAAATCAATCCCCCTACAGGTGAAAATTTTATGGCATTGCTTAGAAGATTCGAAATCACTTGAGTCATCTTATTTTGATCAATTTCAACTTCATCTTCAAAACTAGAATCAAACTGAATTTTGAGAGATCTTTCTTTGACAAGGAGGGTACTATAATCAATCACATTTCTAATGATGTCTGAGAGGCGGCTTGAATTTTTATGAATGGAAGAAAGACCATCCGCCACGCGGTGGCGATCTAATAGATCTGCAATGAGTTCTTTCATTCTTTCAGAAGTTTTAAGAATCCTTTGCGCTTGAATTTTAATCCGCTCCTTAAAACCATCTTGCTCATTTCTCTCAGCAAGCTTTAAAATCATTTGAGCTTCTAGTTGAATAATGGAGAGAGGATTTTTAATATCATGAGAAACAACGGCAAGCATTTGTTCCCGAATGGCCTCTGATTTTTTATTTTCATCAAGCACAACAGTTTCTCACAACACGATAATTTATTAAAAGATTCTTAACTTTTACTCTCGTGAAACTCTTGTCTTGGTTAATAAATGATTCCTTGATCAAGCTATCGCCTAGAAAATAAAAAAGTATGGAAACGTTCATTATGCACCTCTCACAGTTCTTTATTTTTTAGCAACATTGGTGCCACAAAAAATCAAAAATACATTTGAACTGAGTGTTTATGATGTGGCAAAAAGGGACTTATTGGATAAAAATGTGACTCGCAATGTGCAGCTCACGGGACATGAGTTCAATTAAATCTCTCAAGGTTTCTTTATCCTTATTTTTCGCCGCAGATTCTATTCTCTCAGCAATAGGCGCCATTTGAGGCAAATCAAAAGTCAAAGCATTCCCCTTAACTTGATGACCTATTCTTAAGGCCGGACTAAAGTCCTCCGTGTCCAAACATCCATAAAGATGCTCAATATCCATGAGACGACGTTCAATATATTTTCTTTTTAATTCAACGGGCACTTGCATATTAACCACTTGGTAAGTTAAAGGGTCCTGTGAGGCCGATGTTAAATCCTCTGTGCATGAAGATCAATTTAAGATTAGAACAGAAACCTCATCTAAGCCCCCAATTTTACTATAAGTGTCTAATCACTTAACGGCCCAGAGAAATAATTTCAAAGGAGGAACCGATCTTTACAATTTATTCTATTATATTGCCATTACTCAGTTCAGCTGGAGACAAAAGATGAGATTTTTAGGACTAATCGTACTCATGCTTATTACCCAGGCCTGCGATCCCTACGGATTTGGTTTTAAAAATAATCCCGCCTATGTTTTAGATAAGGCCTTTGAGTCCGTACAGGACCTCGATCCTGAATCTTTCATCGAAGCAACAGGAAAAGAGGCGCTTTGTCTTTATGGAAATCTCGAAGGTCTCGCTTATTTAAAAAGTCATATTATTCTTGATGAGAAAAAACTAGAGATTGAACCTAAGCTCATTGAAAACTCAAGCAACTATACTGATAACCCGATGTATGTCGGTTATTGGTCTTACTATCATGAAAGATATCAACTTGATATCTTTGAGAAGGAAACCAAAGCTGAATTGATGAAAGTAGTAGTTGAATGCAATTACGGATTTGAAGGTTTTAAAAGTGAAAGCTATCGGAACCTAAAATTAAAAAAATATAAGAAGAAAGATTGTAAAATTATAAAAATTATTCCAAGACAATTTGATTCTCTTCCTATGAAGAAAGAATGTGAATTGCTTCAAGTTGAACTATAACCACTGAAGACTTCGATAGTCTTGACCCACTGTGGATCGCAGATGGGCGATCCGATCAACTTCTTTATAGCCCAAAATTCCGGCCAGCATTCTGGCCTTAACTTTAGTTTCCTCATCAGTGTTAAATGAATCAATGAGGGTCTGTAAAAAAACTAAATTCGCAGCGAAATTAAGGACGTATTCATCAATATACTTTTGATCGGATTCTTCAATTTGAGTGAACTGCAAACCAAATTTAGATCTAAAAATATTATCCAGATTCTGGGTTAACTGTTCACGACGAACCATTCTGGCCTTGGCCCGAATCACTTTTTTTCCGAAGATCTCTCGATTGAAAGTTTGCATTTTAAATACTGAAAAATTTTTCAAGGAGGGAATCAGAGATAAACAAAAGAGCAAGGACACTTCATCTGAGTCAGGAAAGCTTGGGAGCTCATCTAAAAGTAAGCCCCCTTCAGAAATATTCAGAGCATGGGATTTAAAAACATAATCACCATCAGCGTAAAGCACTGACTCCTTAAAAGGGGCCCTTAAATGTTTACGCTGATAGTTTTTTGACTTCATAGCAGTTTACTAGCGATCTCAGAAAGTGGCGATCGTTCACCGACCTGAAGCTTAACATGAGCGACAATCTCTTCACCCTTGAGCTTATCAATTGTATAAACCAGACCGTTATTTAAGGAATCCAGGTACGGGTTATCAATCTGTTCAGAGTCACCAGTGAGAACAATTTTAGTCCCCTCTCCGGCCCGAGTAATAATGGTCTTAATCTCGTGAGGAGTTAGGTTTTGAGACTCATCAACAATCATGAACTGCTGAGGCAATGAGCGTCCTCTGATGTAGGTAAGAGGCTCAACATGGAGAAGCCCTTGATTGATGAGCTCATCCCAAGTTGTCATTTCATTTCTGGCCCTTTGATTGCCAAAAAGAAAATCAATATTATCGAAAATAGGTTGCATCCATGGACCCAGCTTCTCATTGATATCGCCGGGTAAAAATCCAAGATCACGTCCCATGGGAACAATGGGTCTAGAGACGAGGACTCGAGAATAATTTTGCTTGGTAATGGCGCATTCAAGGCCTGCCGCAATCGCCAGAAGGGTTTTTCCGGTTCCGGCCTTACCAACGAGAGACACTAGATTGATTTCATTATTCAGGAGTGCATCGAGAGCGAATTGCTGCTCAATATTCTTAGGGTGAATGCCCCAAACTCCTTCCTTAGGTTTAATTAAGG
>CANEVK010000202.1 GCA_947442115.1 Bacteriovoracaceae bacterium
AGAACATTTGGGACTTCATTAATAAAGTCTTTCATCACACTTATGGATTCACAGATATTCTTCGTTGAGGTCAGTGCCTTATCCAGTTTTAGATTATTTTTTTTATCAGTGTGAGCGAGGACAAGATTGAATTCATGAGGCTCTGATTTTTTAGACTTATATTTATCAAATGAATAGTCTGTCATATAAGCTGACTCAGCGATCACTTGAGCTGTTTTGACTTCATCTTTAATGGCATTAAATCCAGGAACATCTATAGCGATGCTGGAATATTTAGTTGATTTAGTGCCTTTAAGAATTTTCGCAATAATTTTTCTGATATCTTCAGCATGGAATTTTGTTCTATCACCTAGGCCCACGACCCAAACAGTTTCCCCTAGTGCTCCTGTGAAGGAAAGGGATTCATCCTTGCTTGCTTTAAAGTTCTTGGCCATTTTAAGATTTAGAAATTCTTCCTTGAGGCCTTTATCAGACCAATGATCTATAGATACGGAAGTTTCAGCTTTTGCACCTTTAGTTTTTGGGACTGAAGTTTTCTGAAAAGCGGTAAGAATTTTTAACTCAGCGGCAAGAAAGTGTTCGCCGATCACGTCGAGCTTGATTTGCATAAGGACTCCTTTTTTTAGACCTCACTATTTTGCCTTTTCTTGTATGAAAGGGGAACACTTGGTATCTTCTACCTATGAGACTTTTATTGCAGAGATATTTGGCCGCCCAGTTTATTCTTCCTATGATGGTAAGCACCATCTTTTTTATCTGCTTCCTTTTAACTTTTGAACTTTTCCGTCTGACAGAACTTTTAGTAACGCGTGACATCTCACTTTGGTTCACCTTGGGTCTTGTAGGTAATATTGCTTTAACTTTTATTCCGCTTTCCTTGCCCATCGCAGTGTTTTTCTCAACTATTTACTGTGTCAATAGGTTATCGTCGGATTCTGAGTATATTGCGATGAGAGCAGGTGGATTAACAAAGCAAAGAATTCTCGCCCCCTTTCTTGTGGTGGCAGCGATTCTTTCGGTTAGTGTTTATCACCTCAATCAAAATTTAATCCCGCAATCTAATAAAGAATTTAAACGAAAGGTGAATTATCTTACTTCAAGTGGATTGCTGGCCGGAATTAAACCTGGGCAGTTTTTTAATCTCATTCCTGGTGTCACACTTTTTGCCACGGAATCAACCAAGTATGGTCGAAATCTCGAAGAGGTTTTCCTTCAGTTAAAAGATAAAAAACAAGAAAAAATTATTTTTGCTCATAAAGGGGAGCTTCTTTTTGAAAGAGATCCGAACTCACTGACAGAGAAACTGACTCTGACTCTCTTTGACGGAAATATCATTGGATCAAACAATAAACAAGACACAGAAAAAATCATTTTTAATAAGTACATCTTTCCTGTTTCACAATCCCAGTTTCAGGATAGGTTTTCTGTCAAAGAGACCATGCTTTCTTCACGGGAACTCGAAGACGTTCTCAAGATGACCTATGAAGAAGCGAAGAAAATATACAAATTTAATAAAAAAGAATTTTTTAACGCAAAGTATGAGTACTGGAACAGAAAAAATGGCGCCCTCGTTGTTTTTATATTTTGCTTCTTAGGTTTTACTTTGGGAGTCACAGGGAATAGAGGAAAAGGAAAAAATGCTGGTCTCGTTGGAATTCTCTGCCTCATTATCTATTATGGCCTGTTTTTCTCTTTGGTTAGTTTGGCCAATAAAAACAAACTACCTGTTCAGGTCGCAGTTTTTGTTCCAGCTCTCATTATTTCTGTCATCGGTCTGCGCTTTTATAAAAAGCTCGATTGGCAGTCCTAAATTATTGCTGCTCTTTACGTTTTTTAAGTTCAGCTTCTTCAAGTTCCATACGCTTGATGTAGTCCTCCGATGTGTAGAGAATATCATCTTTTGCCTTAGGGAAAAGAGGCTGCATATATTTTGAATTACTTTCTTCAGGGAAAACTAAAGTTTTAACACCAGATTTTGTTGGAGTTTCAATCAAGTAATTATTGTAAAAAATTCTTGTGACATTCACGTTTCCGAGAAAAAGTCTGATCTCGCTTCCTTGTAAATAAAGTTCCCCACCTTTATTAATAATCACGCTACCAATAGGCTGCGTATCAATTTTGTAGCTTACCCATGTATTGCCCTCAACGGCCCTGATATAAACATTTTGAAGGCTTGAGTTGGCAGATCTTTTAACTGTTTCTGGTAAAAGATTAGAATCATTATTCTCTGGAGCATCTGTTTTAACTTGAAATAATTTACCTTTAAGTTTTTTAAACTCAATAGTTGGAAAGTTTCTTTCAAATTCTTGAGGAGGTTTAACTTCTTCTTTTTTTACATCGGCGACAACCTGACCATCAGTTTTTTCTGAAGTTGTTGACGACTCTTCTTTTTTTATTTGATCGGGCCGAGACGTAGGTTTTACTAAGTCAGAACTCGAGACTATTTTGGGGCCAAGATCAGAGTTCTTTTGATTTTGAACCTCATTCTCAACGATAGATGAAACAACCTTATAACCACCTATGAAGAGAATTATTACTGAAATTAAAATAACAACAGGTAAAGCAGACTTTGTATTTTCAATAATAGAGTCACTGCTTTCAATGACTTCGTGGGGTGAAGGATCTTCATGACCACTTTGAGAAGGAGTTGCTTGTCTTGTTACAGACTGGGCCGGAGTCATAAGCTTGGTATGATTGAGTGCTGGAAAAGGCTTACCTAAAAGTGTTTGGTAAGTGTATTCCATGTTTAAAATAGCTTCTGAAAGCGGAAGCCCAAGAACCTTTACGTAACTTGTGACAAATCCTTTGATATAGGCCGCACTTGGAAGATGATCAAAATCATTGGCCTCAAGGCTTTTGAGGATATTGACGCTAATTTTTGTCTTTTGAGAAAGTTTCTCAAGAGAATAATTTTTGTCTAATCTTTTTTGCTTAAGATAATCGCCCAAAAGTGTTGGACCAGCATTAAATCCTGCGTCAACATTAGATTCTTGGTTCATTGATAATCCTTCCTTGGATATTAAAAATCAGGTGATTCCATCATCTTCCTTGATGCATGGAAATTTTCACTCATATTTGTTTGTTCAATCTGCTCAATCTCTGAGAGTTTTTTACGGGCTTTTTGACCAAATTCAGTATTCCCAAAACGAGTATCGACTTCATTTAGCTTGACTCTCGCTTCATTAAAACGCTTGAGCCCAATCAAGCTTAGGGCCTGCTGATAATGTGGGGCCGGAGTTTCGAAGCAAGTTCCCATAACTGCTTCTTTAAAACTCTTATAAGCCGATGAAAATTGTTTTTGATTGTAATAAAAAAGACCAATCTGATAAAGCGATGGACAATAATTTGGATCTTCTTTGACTGACTTATTGAAATACGCAAGAGCTTCTTTTTGATTATTCTTTCTAAGTTCTAGAAGGCCTAAATTGTAATAAGTTCGAGGTTGTTTTTCATAAGTTAAATCTCTAAGAACATTTTTATAAATTGATTCTGCTTTGGAGTAGTTCCCATCATTAAAATAAATTGAAGCTAAATTAACTTTCGCATCAGAGTTTGATGCATCAATTTTTAAAGACTTATTTAAAGTGGAGACAGCAAGATCTCTCTCGCCTTTAAAATAATAAGCCATCGCAAGATTATTCAGTATCCCGGAGTGATCAGGATTGAGTTCATTGGCCTTTAGTAAATTCGTCAGGGCATCAGTATAATCTTGATTCATTAAACTTTGAGTACCAGCTCCAAAGTAAATATCCGCTTGTTGTTGTTTTTTAGCCGAACGACTAGAGCAAGAGAAAAGATTGAAGATGAGGCCCATGATCAAGATCAATTTAAAACATGGAATTATTTGGGTCATAGGTATACCTCAATTTAAAAATATTTAGCTCTTCATCTTATTCTAAGTAAGGGGGAGATTTTTGTAAAAAGAAAATGCTATTTTCTTTCGAGAAAAACGACTGTTTCAAAATGAAAGGTTGATGGAAACAAATCCACTAAATGAATCCCCTTAATGAGATATGAATCCAAAGGGAGTAAATCTCTGACGAGAGTGTGGGGGTCACAGCTCACATAGGCAACTTTTTGAGGTTGTAGGGTATTAAGCCAATCCTGAAAGTTTTTTAGACCAGATCGAGGAGGATCCAAGATCAGTATCTGAGGGAAATTTTTTTGATTGCTAAGAGCCTCTCTCACCATTTTGATGCCATTTTCGCCGTATAAATCTACAGAGAAGAAGGGAGGAGAGACCTGTTTGGTGTAGTAGTCGACGCATAAGCGCTTGGAATAATTAAGATTATTGCTAAGGTTTCCATCGCCCGCAAATAGATCAATCAATTCCGTGTTCTGTTCAGAGTTCAGTTCATTTTTGATGAGATCTTGAAGCACAAGATTCATTTCATGAAATACTTGAGTGAATCCACCATCTGCATAGGGGCGATTGACACTGATATTTATTTTTCCATCTCTTTCATAAATCTCTAAATGCCCTTGAGAAGGGCTGTCTTTTGGGATCATTTTAAGCCAGTTATTATCTTGATAGAGACGGTTTAATTCTTTTTTAACAGAATCAACTGGAATTAAGCACTGAGGTATAGGGGCAATTTGCTGGTTCTTTGCATCCAGCATGCCTAGTTTTTTATTTTTAGTATCAAAATGGAGCTGAAGTCTATTTCGGTATTGGTTTCGTCTAACAGCACCGATCACATTTATGGAGGGATGCTCTATCTTTGAAAAGAGTCGCTCTAGATTAAGAAGTTTAAATTTTAGCTCCATTTCATAACTTGTATGCAAGAAGTGGCACGAGGGACAATCATTGAAGTGAATACAATCCGGCGTGATGCGCTCTGCAGCTGGCTGGCTAATTTGGATGACCTCTGCAAATTGAACACTCTTTTTCTGAGCTAAAATTCTGGCGACTCCGATTTCTCCTGGAAGTGTTTTGGGAATGAAAGTAATTTTGTCAGTTGCTTTACTAACACCTTGGCCAAGGCTATCTATATTTTCAATTTTAAAAGGAAGATTTCTTTTTTGGTGCATTAACTATCCCTAGGAATATTTCCAAAAGCCAGTAAGATTTTATTATGAGTTATTTTTTATCAAGATTGCCACTCTTATTAGAGATTGTCATTAATGGCATCTTCGTAATTATTTACACTCTTCATAAAGCAAAAAAAGCGCCTGAAATACTTACTCAACTTCCATTGGATTTAATTTTTCAAAATGCACTTATTGTCGTGCCTACCATTCTCTTTATTTCTCTGCTTACCCACTTTTTGAAGAGTCAAGGCATTGAGGAATTTATAAGAAAATATATTTTCTCACTCATCATTTTTGTGCCTATTTTAATTACCTTGGGAGATATTGAGTTTGTTTACTGGCTCTCTGCAGTTCATTTATTTTCAACGATTATATC
>CANEVK010000203.1 GCA_947442115.1 Bacteriovoracaceae bacterium
GAGAACTGATGCAGGTGTGCATGCATTAGGGCAGATTGCTAAAGTTGGACTCGAATTATCAATAGATCCAAAAAACTTAGTGAAGGCCCTTAATGTTCATTTACCCGATGACATACGGGTTTTGGACGCAGAATTATCCACCTATGAATTTTTCCCTACGGTCCATGCCCATTCAAAAGAGTACCAATATCGTTTCACTTGCCAGAGAGGCTTTAGTGCCTTTCAAAATGATTTAATTGTTAATCATCCCTTCGACTTGGATCTTAGTCTCATGCAAAAGGCCTGTCAGATTCTGGTGGGGGAGCATGATTTTTGTAATTACTTCTGTGAAGGCACTGAAGTTTCAAGCACTGTGAGGAAAATTTTTGAAGCTGAAATTCTTGAAGTTTCTCAGGGAGAATGGGCCATGCTGCCCTCTCATTATGTTTTCAGAGTGGTGGGAAATGGGTTTTTAAAACAAATGGTAAGACTCCTGATGGGAGCTTTATGGAATGTGGGGCGTGGCAAAATAACCTTAGAAGACTTTTCCAAATCCCTAACTTCGAACCCTGTGAGGCGCCTAGGACCAGTTGCTCCACCTCAAGGTCTTTATATGGTTCGCGTCAACTACTGATTTCCCTCTCAATAAATTGACTTTTTTTCCCTTTATGTTAAAAAAGTCACTCTAAATTTTTCATTTTAAAAGCGAGAATTTATGTCTTACACGATTCAAGATGTTAACGGATGCACAAAGAAATTTATTTTTAATTTTGATAAAGTGGATCTTTCAAAAGAAATCAAAGAAGCCGTTTTGGCCAAGCAACAAAATTCAAATCTTAAAGGATTTCGTAAAGGAAAAGCCCCAATTGAGATGGTGCAAAAACTTTTTGGACCTCAAATTGAAAATGATGCTCTTTATCGTTTCATTTCAAATGAATATTTTGAAGCTGTGAAAAAAGAAAACATTCGTGCTGTTGGTTATCCTCAATTTGGAAACACAAAGTATGAAGCCGGTAAGAATGTGGCATTTGAAGCGACTGTAGAAGTCATTCCAGATTTTGAACTTAAAGATTATAAGTCTTATACATTCAAAAAAGATGCTGAGACTGTAACGGATGAAGATTTTGAAACATTAAAGAAAAATTATCTTTCTCCAAAAGCAGAAGTTGCTGAAGTTAAAGATGCTAATCATAAGTTAGCAAAAGGTGATTTTGCTGTTTTTAATTTTGAAGGTGAAAAAGCTGATGGCTCTAAACCTGAGAATATGAAAGCTCAAGATTATATGCTTGAAATTGGTTCTGGTCAGTTTATTCCAGGATTTGAAGATGGCATGATTGGGCTTAAGAAAGGCGATAAAAAAGATATTAAGGTTAATTTTCCTGCCGATTATCATGAAGCTGAATTGCAAAATGCTCCTGTCACTTTTCATGTTGAACTTTTAGAAATTAAGCAAAAAAACTTTCCTGAATTTTCAGATGAATTAGCAAAGCAATTTGGTTTTGAATCAGTAGCTGACTTTGCAGCTAAAAACAAAGAGAGAATGGCGACTCAGAAAAAACGTGAAGTTCAAACGAAGCTTCAACAGCAAATTCTTGAGAAACTGATTGAGGAAAATAAGTTTGAAGTTCCAAATGCTTTGATCGAAGATCAAAAAGAAAGCGTTAAACAAGAACTTTCAAAGACTCTTAAACAGCAAGGATTTAATGACCAAATGATTGGTCTTTATTTTGAACGCTGGAATGATGATGTGACTAATAAGGCGAGCTTTCAAGTTCGTTCTGGCCTCATCCTTGATAAACTTGCACGAAAATACAATATTGAAGCAACTGAAGCTGATCTTGATGTGAAAATTGATGAAATGGTTTCTCAGTCTGGCATGAAAAAAGATGAAATCGCTAAGTTCTATAAATCAAATGAGAATATTAAGCGCAATCTTATGTATGCTATTCGTGAAGAGAAAACGTTTTCAGCTTTAGTTAAGGAAATGAAAGTTTCTTAATCCTTTTTTTTCTAGTGCTCCTCTTTTTAGGGGAGCACTTTTCCCACCACACTCCGTGACTCAGAACTTGTTTGCAAACTCCATCTTTAAAATAAATTTCAATCATATTCCCTGAATTAATCTTTCTCAAAAATCTTCCTTCCGGAATAAAGTCATATGACGCGAGCTTTATATTTTCCTTTGCCGATGAGTTGAGCGTTTGACTCATGAGAATAAGACAAACGTAGATCATCCTTTTATGTGCTCGGTAGGCAAAAAAACAGGCAAGAATTAAGCCAAAATTAATCTCTAGTAGTGGAAAGGAACTTGTGAGTTT
Source organism: Bacteriovoracaceae bacterium (assembly GCA_947442115.1). Lineage (GTDB taxonomy): Bacteria > Bdellovibrionota > Bacteriovoracia > Bacteriovoracales > Bacteriovoracaceae > Peredibacter. The sequence continues at coordinate 2,295 of CANEVK010000203.1, forward strand.
GCTGGCCAGTTGTACACAGAACTGAAGCGTTCTCATTAACATCATACCTGTTTCAAATGACCAATCACCCATGGGGAGTGCAAGGATGCATAGTAGAGGAAAAGCAAGATTGAGGAGAAAATTAAGAATTGGTGAAATGAGAAGAAGCAAAGGAGAGATGGGATCAGTAATAAAATAGAAGATAAGCATTTGAGCAAAGAAAAAATAGATATTGATGGGTTTCTTTTTCAAGATAAGGAAACTTAGAAAAAGGTAACTGAAAAAGAAACTGAAGGGTGATTGATCTAAAGGCCCAGTAAAAATATCCACAAGCATTGCGATAATAAGACCAGTTTTCATTCCAAAAAAATGCTGACCTATTTTCATTGTGAGAACTCTTTTGAGGGCCCACTGTCCGGGAAGAAAATGAAAAGCTAGGGCGAGCAAACTCAATAGTACAAGCTGAAAATTTCGAAAGGGTATGAGAAATGTTAGGGGGACAATAATGGCAGATAAGTGAAAACCTGAGGGGCTGAAAACATGATTAAGACCTAAGTTTTTGTAATCTTCCTTTATCCATTTTGAGACTGGGCCAGATCTTCCTGTGAGAAAGGATTCCCAGAGTTCTAAAATCTCAAGATCTTTTTGATTGAGGCTCCTCTTTTTTGCTTCAAATGTGGGTATTTTAATTATTTTATGGGCCCTGTAGTACTGCTCCAGCCGTAATTGTGAGTCACAGGTCAAAAGACTCATAAAGAAGAAAAAGAGACCAAAGATCAGGGTGGTGGAGTTGATGGGCATGGGTCCCAAGATGCAATTGTTAAGGTAGAGATTAAACTTATTAAGTCTATGATTTAATTAAAGAGATGAGGCGTCGCAAAAGGATAATTGCTTGCTCAATCTTAGAAAAAAAGATAACTAGGGCCATGGAAGATTTTATCTTAACGACATTGGCGCCTCAGGTAAAAACTTGGTTAGATGAAGATGATCTAACCCGAAACTTTTATTATCAAAAATCTCTCAGTTCTGAAAAAATAAAACTCTATTTGAAAATAAAGAGTCCATTAATTCTTGCTGGCAGTGATTACTTTGTGGCGGTATTTGCGGCCTTAGGTTGTGATCCGCGCGTTTTTGATTTCATTCGAGGCTGGGATGGTAAATCTTTTGGTGCTACTGAAGTCATAGAAATTCCAGAAGCAGTGCCATTTAGTATCGCTCTGAATGCTGAAAGGCTCGCACTCAATTTACTTCAGCACGCAAGTTCAATTGCAACTTGGACTCATCAGCATGTTGAGTTGGCAAAAAAGAAAAATATAAAGCTCCTCGACACAAGAAAAACAACCCCAGGTTTAAGAAGTCTTGAAAAATATGCTGTTAGGGTTGGTGGTGGTTTTAACCATCGTTTAGGCCAAACTGATACTTGGATGATTAAAGATAATCATAAGTCTTGCTTAGGTGGTCTTTCCGGTGCTTTTGATTTTTTTCAAAAGCAAGGAGCGCTTTATAACAACACTGTTGTGGAAATTCATGATTTGGCCGAATTAGAGGAAGCTCAGAAATTAGGTTTGAGATTTTTCATGTTGGACAATTTTAATCCCGATAACATTCTTAAAGCGATCAAGTTAAAAAGAGACCAGGATCATTTTGAAGTTTCTGGTGGAGTTAAGCTGGCCAATCTTTCAGATTATCTGATTGATGGTATTGATGCCATCAGTATGGGATCACTCATCTATTCCGCTCCTCGAGTGGATATTTCTTTAAAGTTTAAAACTGTATGAAAGACTTTAATACAGATGTTCTAATTATCGGAACGGGCATTGCCGGATTAGCTTCGGCCATCAAGTTGGCCGAAAAAAAAATAAACGTTACCATTGTGACTCGTGAAAAAAAACCTGAGATGACCAATACTTTTTGGGCCCAAGGGGGGATCATTTACAGTCCTAAAGATTTAAATGATCAAGAAGACTTGATGAAAGATATTATCAAGGCTTCGGCCTATACTTCGAGCCCAGAGGCTGCTAAAGTTTTATGTTCACGATCTGCAGATATTATTGAAGAAATTCTTATTCATAAATCTCACACTGAGTTTGCTAAAGATGCAGAAGGGGAACTTCTTTTTACGAAAGAAGCTGCTCATTCAAGAGACCGTATCATTTATCAAGGGGACATGACAGGTAAGGCGATCCAAATCTCGCTTTTGAATTATCTCCATGATGAAGCGCGCTTTCCTCATGTTAAATTTTTAACATCTCATACGGCGATTGATCTTATTACTCCGAACCACCATGGAGTTGCAATTACTCAGAGGTATGAGGAGAATCAAGTTCTAGGGGCTTATTTCCTAGACCAAGAAAAAAATAGTGTCAGAAAAATTTTGGCCAAAACAACGATTCTTGCCACGGGAGGAATTGGAGCTTTATATCTCCATCACTCTAATGCCGAAGGAGCAAGAGGTGATGGCCATGCTATGGCCCATCGAGCGGGTGCCTACGTGACGAACATGGAATTTATCCAGTTCCACCCCACGACATTTTATAATAGATCCTCTCATCGACGTTTTCTTATTTCAGAGGCCCTTAGGGGTGAGGGCGGAAAATTAATTAATGCTCGTGGAGAGGCCTTTATGGCCAAATATCATGAGGATGGTGAGCTAGCTCCCAGAGATATTGTATCAAGAGCGATTCTTGAGGAAATGATCAAAGAAAAAGAGGACTGCGTTTATCTTGATATTACCAATAAAGATGAAAACTATTTAAAGAATAGATTCCCAACTATTTTTGCTCATTGCTTAGAAAACAAAGTTAACATGGCCAAAGAGCCTATTCCTGTGGTGCCGGCCGCTCATTATACTTGTGGTGGCGTAAAAACGGATCTTAAAGGAAGAACAAATCTCAAGAGATTGTATGCTGTGGGCGAGGTGGCCTGTACAGGTCTTCATGGTGCTAATCGCCTGGCCTCAACTTCTCTTCTAGAAGGTCTTACTTTTGGTTATATTGCGGCGGAAGATATCTTAACTCAAATCAATCAATTCCAAGACTATGATCTCAATCTTATCAAAGACTGGACTCCAGGAAGGGATGAGGTTGATCTGGCCCTCATCGCTCAGGATCAGATGACTTTGAAACAAACC
>CANEVK010000204.1 GCA_947442115.1 Bacteriovoracaceae bacterium
GGGTAAAATCATTTTATGAAAAAAATATTTGCGATACTTTTTAGTTTTCAACTCATCCTTTCTCCGGTGGTTTTGGCGCAAGAGTGCAAGCCGGGAGAGGATTGTTATCAGGTTGCTGGAGACGGTAGTTCTGAAGGGGCTGCTCGTTATACAAACAATATCATGATGACCGGGTCTGGAGTCGTTGGGGCAAATTTGATTTTTTGTACCCATAGTAAAGGCAACATTGTTCCAACATTTTCTCATTACATTTTTATGGGTGGTGCCCTCGTTTTATTAACATCAGAGATAATTGCAGCAACCAAAGCGAAGGAAGCCAAAGAGGAATCTCAAAAGCAGATGGAGCGGATGGGGTTAGTGAACTCAAAGCCTGGCGAATATCAAACTCAAGAACAGAAAGATGCACAGCTTACCCTTTTAGTAGAGGCAAAAAAACAAGAACTAGATAATCGCGATGCACTTGAAGAAAGAATGAATTGGATGACTGCTGTTGAGGTTGTCTATTGGCTTGCATTGGCTGGAGCTGTTGCTGAAATTATAATATATGCCGCAACTCAAGTTAAGCCATATGGAGCAGCGATTGGATATAATGATCAATCTATTGTTTGTAATACGGGAGCTAATGATAAAATGCTCACTGCTGCCATATCTGCTGCTTATGGATTGGTCCCAGGATTAATTGGAGGAAATGCTGGTGGAGCCGCGATGAAAGGAATTTCTGCCGGTGGATTTAGTTTTATGCTCAATTCATTAACGAGTTCCGTTGGGACAACAATTAAAAATGCTGGAACAACAGCATTAGGGCGCTCTATCACTTTTGGAGTCTTTGCGGCTTTAGCAGAGATTGCTCGAAGTGGTCTAAAGAAAAGCCGAGACCGCGCTAATAAAAATATAACATTATTTGATAAATCAATCGAGGAGTGGAAAAAAGCCAACACTTCAACGACAGAAATTAAAACAGATTTTGCTGGTGGAGATCTTGATGGTCCAGATTCAAATGGATCCAATGCCGCCAATATTAAGCAATTACCAAAAGCAGTTAAAGAAAATAAGTGTATGGGCTCAAGTGGCTCATCACTTGATTACTCATCAAAGGCTTGTTCTAGGCCAATCAAACTGGCAAAAACAAAGTTTGATTTTAAATCGAATTATTTAAACTCTATGGGGGGGAAGGCTTTTGACATGGCGGATGCTATGGCAAGTGGAAATACTGGTGCTGCTAAAATGCTTGCAGCAGACCTCGCGAGCAATGCTGCTAAAATTAAGGCAGAGGCCAAACTGGCAATGAAGCAGGCCAATGAGAAACTAAAGGCAACAGGAAAAAAAGAAATTGATTTTGAAAAAGAAATTAAGAATCAACTAGGTGCCATGTCAAAAGCCGCTCAAGAAGCAGCCGCTGCATCCGGTATAAAGAATTTGGCATCTGGTTCAGATGATGCTTCAAGTGATGAGAAAAAGAATGAGCCTTCAGCTGTTGGGAAGGTTGACACTGGAGCAAGTGATGCTGCACCAGCGGCTTCACCAGATTTAACAATCGGATCTTCTGATTTAGCTGCTGAAGAACCGGCCGTTGCGGCTGGAGCAGGTAACCCAGAACAAAATCTTTCAGATTTTGAAACTAATGAGCAGGACATTTCGAAAAAGAATGATGTCTCTTTATTCAAGCAACTCTCAAATCGATATATCCTTAACTACACCAAAATTTTTGAGCGTAAAAAAGAACCTGAAGTGATTCAGGAGCCTCCGAAGAAGTAATGCCAGAAAAAGTTGTCACAATAGGGGCCCATGATGGGCCCTTATTATTTCTATCCATCTGAAATCTATGGACATCTTGAGTTCAGGTTAGGTTTGTGGCAAGCGTGGAGCTACCATAAGATCAAGATTTCTCGAGATTAAGCCGATAAGAAGAGTAGACTTTTATTGAGTGAGAGGATTATGAAAAAAATTCTGGAAAGACTTGTCTTGTTGGGGACTCTTTTACATGCCCTTTATTTGCTTCCTTCGGTTCAAGCGAATGCAACTCAGACTGCGAGTGCTCCGACGTGTGCGGACCTAAGAGAGAGTAGAGGAGATAAAAAAGCCAATCCCGATCTCATCACATGCGAACAGTTAACAGTGGTGAGTGCCCTTAATCAAAAAGATTATGGAAGTGTTGATCCTTCAAAAAGAACAATGGATGGAAAAGTTACCTGCGTCTCTAAGGGAGGTTACACCCTTGATTATAATTACTGCGTAAAGATGAAAGCGAGTTATGATGCCATCTTGATGTTTGAGCAAGGAATGTTTGCCCAGCAGAAAATTCGTGTGACTGAAAATAATAAAAAGCAAGAAGCCGAGGTGGCCAAAGCTCAAGCTGATGGAAATCTGCAAAATGCTGCTCTGAAAGCAACTAAAGAGCGAGCGCAGCAAAACTCAGCGATGCTCCAGGAGCAATTTTGGACTTATAACAGTCTTGTGGGAACCTATTCTAGCTTCCTTTTGGCCTGGCCTTCTAAAGGGCAAAAGAAATTTAAGGCGCTTTGTACGGGGGCGAGTGAGGAAAAAAAGGAAGATAAAACAGAAAAAGGCGCAAATAATTCTAATCCTACAATAAAGAAAGAAAAAAAGTCTGAAGTCGTGAGTAAAATTTATACCGATCAATTACAGGCGCTTGGTGTGCAAGATGCAGCAACAAAGCAAGTTGATGACTGCGTGAGGATGGTTTCAAGTGTGAAGGGCTCTTTATACAGCAACGACGACGCCCGTACACAATTTTGGATGCTCAACGCTCAGTTGCTTCAAAAAGCTGCTGAGGCCAAAAGACTTGCGGGTATAAATGATACTGTGGCCGATAAGCTAGAGAATGCCCCACAAATGGATGATGAAGAAACGATCGCTTTAGATCCATGTGTGGTGGATCCATCAAGAGCTGAATGTAGAACTCCTGGTCCAAGAAAACCGACCACTCCGAATATCGCTGGTGGCTCTATGGATTTTGGATCTATGGGGGGCTCACAGGCCTTTGATTTTGGTCCTGGTGCTACTGCAGATCTTGCTGATGCTGTTACGGGGCCAACTGGATCAGCCTCAGAAACAGTGGCAAGTGTGGCGTCTCCTTTTGAGAAAGAGGCCAAAGAGGCGACTGGTATTTTAAATCCTTCTTCTGCAGCTCAAGTCTCGGCAGGCTCACAGAATTCACCTGCGGGTGGTGGTGGAGGCGGAGGAGGCGGAGGTGGCGGTGGTGGAGGCCTAGATGATGATCTTCAAGGGGTCGATCAAGAAGGAAATAAAGAACCAGAAATAACATCGACAAAAGTTTCAACAAAGTCAGCAGGTGGTGGAGGCGGCAGTTTCCAAGCAGTTAAAAAAATGAGTGAAGATAAAGATCCTTATGCAAACATATTTGGTGCTAAAGATGCTGCCGGTGGAATAGAGGAAGATCGCTCAATCGCGAGTGATATTGATGGAGCGGCCTCTGAATTATTTCAGAAAATTTCTAAGCGCTATGGGCAGGCCCAACAAGATAAAAGAATTGAAGGCCAGAAGTTAGAATAAACCAAATGAATCCAAATAAAATTTTTGATTACCATGTCTTGATCAAGGAGTCCCATCTGGACTCCTTTGGTCATATGAACAATACAGCTTATCTACAAATCTATGAAGAGGCCCGTTGGGATTTTATCACGAAGCATGGATTTGGTCTGGATGTGATACTAAAAGAAAATGCCGGGCCAGTGATTCTTGATCTTCAAGTGAGATTTAAAAGAGAGATTAAAAATAGAGAAAGTATCCTCATTCAATCTCAATCAAAAGAGATGGTGAGTTCAAAAATCATGATCCTCGAGCAAAAGATGATCAACTCTGATGGTAAAGTTGCCTCAGAGGCGCTTTTTAAAGTGGGATTTTTTGATATGAAAGAGAGAAAATTAATTGAGGCGCCAGCAGAGTGGTTGAAGGCCGTTGGAATAGCTATGAAAAATGGGAAGTAAAGTTTTCTTTTTTTTCATTATTTTTATTTTCAGTTGTGCAGTAAAACCAAAACATCAACATCCCTGCACTTTCCCTTACATTGAGTATAGTGAAGACGATTTAAAAAAGAGAGAGGCGTGGCTATCAACTTCATTTTCCACAATACAAGATCATGATCCTCAAAAATTCAAATACATCATCCATAAGATTGATGCTGCTCATCGATTGGAGAAAAATATTCCAGAGGATTCTTGGACAATTAAAATACTAAAAGATCCTGAAATCCTCAAAGAATCAATTTTTATAAGTGCATCTGTTATATCAGAAGAACATTTGGTAACAGCCTTTACTCCTGGATCTAGGATCGGTTTTATTTTATCTCAGAGCTGTGACCTCATTGGACCTTCATACTATAAAGATATGTTCAGCATAAGACCTCGGTCTCCGCAACAGGCACGTGAGCATTGGCAAATGTTACATGAAAGATTTTCAAAAATATTAACTCCTCATGATTTAGTTACAAAATATAAAGGGTCTGAATATTTTAATGAGGTTACTATGATTGGCACTCATCCATCTCGGCCAAAAGAAAAATTAAAAATTGAAGCCTTAGTGGTCGAGTGTTTAAAAACGAAGGTTAATCTGCATCAAGGTACTGCGATGATTTGGTCAGGCCGGGATGAGGATCTGGTAAATTGTCTAGATGGTTATAGTCATACAAAACAAGTTCTTCCATTTCTGAAAAATCTTTCTAAGAATTATCCTGTGCTTTTAAAATCCACTTTAGATAATCATCAATTTGATTTATTTGATAATCCTAAAAGGGACGAGTAATCGTCTCAAGGTAAATCAAACCTCATAATATATCGCTCAAAAATTTCTGAGGCATTTTCCAGAATAACATCTTTTAATTCCATCTCACTGCTTTCAACATGCTTTCTAAAAAGAGAAAAGGTAAAGACATCCACCACACGCCGTGAGATCGGGTAATAACTTAAGTGCCATCGCTCTGGAGCGACTCCACCCTGATCTGTTTTATAGGGCCTAAAAAATCCGAAAGCATCCTCCTGAGACATCCTCTGATCAAGCCATTCATGCAGCAGTGCTGCTGGGCCACTTCCAATGCACTCAGAAGGAACGAGCTTTACTTGTTCTGGTGTTTGAGTTCTAGCATCAAACACATCAATATCTGAACCCCAGTGGTGACGAGAGCAGCCTGGAATGGCAGACCATCTTAAGATCGCAAAGAGAATTTCCCGAGGGGAGAGTTTAGAGTAATCCAGCACCCGCTCCTCATCATCTAAGAGTGGACGCTCGCCCCGGGCCTTGGCATTCCAAATTGAGAGCTGTCGCTCATAATCTCGAAAGGCGCTAATAATCTGCAGATCAAATCCAGCTTCCTTGGCAGCTTTCTGAAGCTTCAAGAAGTCA
>CANEVK010000205.1 GCA_947442115.1 Bacteriovoracaceae bacterium
TAGCATGCGCTTCCGGCATTGACATGATTCCAATCAACGATAGTAACATTAATATTTTCATTAACTTCCCCCTTTCATACATACCTTAATTAATATGCAATTATGTTAAACATAAGTATCGGTTGGTTTGAGTAAATTCTTAAGTTGTATCTCTTTTGACTCAAGGATAGGCCGGATTAACGCTACATCCGTATACATCAGAAACAATAAATCCCCTCTTTTTCATGACAGGATGACCTTTGATCTGTACCCTTAAAAGTGGACAGTTAAAGAAGAAGATCTTTCAGAAAATTGACCGTGCCCCACTAACTGGAGTTTTTTCCTTTAGGATAAGCCGAATTAACCCTCCATCAGTATACATAAAAAAGACTAAATCCCCCCTTTTTAGGGATCGAATGACCTTCGGTCTCACTTTTTAAAGGAAATCTTCACGATTTTTTGTCGGATTCGGCTGAAATTTACGAGACGGTCTTATTTAAGAGTTCTTGTATACATAATCTAGTTCTAATTTCGCCTATATTTGCTTTATTAAAATTCAGCCCTTAAAGCGAAGTCGATAAATGAATCGAGTGCATATTTTGATTGTTAAATCTCGTCAGACAAAAAAATAGCTGTGCCATAAAGGCAACAGCTACTCAAAAAGAAGAAAAATTTTAAAGAGAGCCAGGGGTTTTCGGGATAAGAACATTATTATTAATAATATTCGATTTCATGATTTTCTTCGAGCCTACAAGAATATTTACACCCGGTTTTGTACTTTTAAAATAAAGTTCAAAAATATTTGAACCTGCTTGAAGTTTATTGCCGTAAAGTGACTCTACACCAGCGAGAGAAATTAAGTTTTTACACGAGTCGGGATCACCCGATGTAATGGATACCTCCTTAAGTATTTCATTAAGATGCTTAAGTTTTAATTGGCAAGCCACTGTATAAGTGCCTTGGCTATAAACATAACCTGTACCATTACAGTATTTTTTCCATCCGAAATCGGTGTTAATTTCAGCATAGTTACCACCAATTCCGTAGCCAGGAACACTACTTGTGATTACCACACCATCAGCTTTGAGATCACCACTAAAACCTCCTCCACAAGCTCCATCAACCTCCGCATTACCGCGAGCAACAGCTTTCAAAGCCATCACTGCTGCATTTTGACTACTACCAAATTTTGTGCCACAATTTTGAGGACAGGATTGGGTATAAAGAATCTCATCCGTTAATGTGACAACATACCGAGTATTAGATATTGAGAAACCAGGTCCATAAAATTTCGGTCCTATCACACCATGAATCTTTGGCAAAAATTGACACCGACATAGTTTCTTGTTGTATTGACTTGGAGCAAGAGGGCACGCAGAAGAAGTTACAACAATTTTATTATTACTCCAACAATCCTCTGCTGTATTAGCAGGCCACTGACCACCATAATTTGGGTTACAGCATTTCCAGGCACTGGCCGAGAAAGATGAAAGACCTATGACCAAAATGAGGACAAACCTTAATGAGAAAGTAGTCATAAAGCATCCTTTAAACATGATGAATTAAATTAATAAAATTATTATAACTCCATTAATTGGCTTATTTTTAATAAATCTTGCTAAAAGAATAAAAAACAAGAATTATTGGCCACTTAAGAGAATTTTCTGGTGGTGTCCATCTCACGGTTGCTTGAAACAGCATACACTGGCGGAACAGTTAAATCCTTTCGGAAAAACAGTCCCCCCACCCTTGAGCGAAAAATTGAAACGAGAATGTAAAACTAAGCAAAATCAATACGGATAATGTCTTCATTATAATAAAAGCCTATAGGAACGAGATGTATTTGTTTCGAGGATGTTAGTTCGTATAAAGGACTGAATGGTAAAAATGGCGCACTCTGAGGGGGGACGCCATTCTATTATTAACACTTCCAATTTATCAGTAACTTGGAATGATTGCGAATACTTATCTAGCGAAGGGGGTTCATCGTTCTTCATCATTTACATTGGTTTTTCATGAAGATGGATGTGCAAAAGGTGTGCAAGGTTAAGACCCCTCTACGTCATTAGCTTAATTCAATCAGATTAAATAATTTATTTATTTGTGTCTCCTCCAAACTAAATACTTATCTATAGTACAACTCTTCGAAATGGTTCATTTTTATAGCACAAAGGGGTCTGTTTATACCTGGTAGTAAGGGGCGTGAGAGTCCCCAGGCATTCTATTTTATAAGGACAGTCTGAATTAACCCTCCATCAGTATACATAAAAAAGACTAAATCTCCCCTTTTTAGGAATCGAATGACCTTCGGTCTCACTTTTAAAGGAAATCTTCACGATTTTTTGCCGGATTAGGCTGAAATTTCAGTGACAATCTTATTTAGAATTACAGAATCTTAGTTAAAACCCACATCACTGCTTGAGCAGTATGATTGCTCCAATCACGGTCATTGAACATTTAAAGGCAGCCTATTCTTTTACAAAGCTTGCCAATTTATTTTGTCATTTCAAGATGAAAGATAAAGATGAGAACCGTCTTTAAAATGTAATGCATTGATTTAAGGTAATTGCAGAAAAAGTTTTAAGATTTATTTTAAGATAAATTACTTTTCCGACGATAATAGTAGTTAAAAGGATCTAGGCAATTTAATTTGTTCCGGAGGTACGTATGAAGAAAGTTTCATGTGTTATTAACCATGCTTTTTTGTGTTAATGCTATTGCGGAGACTATCGGGCCTAAAGAACAGGATGCATTGCCTGACAAAATATTTGTTAAGGGAATCGGACCTAGGGTAAGAGCTGTTGCTGGACCAGGAACATATCAAGCGACAGCAGGCACTAAAGGAAATCCTATAAAAAACACGGCAGATAAAAGTGAAGGTCTCCCAAATTACAATGGAGTTCCGTGGTTAGGTAACCCTCGTCCTAAATAATTCAATACACATATAGAAAAATAATTTTTTTTGATAAGAGTGCCTAAGTTCTACTTTTGGGCACTCATTAACGAAAATCAGATCAATTCAACTAACGGCTTGAATCTCCTGCCCAGAGTAGTCTTCAACATAAGAGTGGTAAAGCTCCTTCCGAGACATAGTCTATGGTTATCATTTCTGCCCTACTGAGACTTTTATTGTTGTCTCCTGGAGAGAGGCTTCTGTCTGCGATGGACAAGATTGCAGAGTCATTATGTTTGATGATTTCACCGGACCTACCTCTGAAGAAGAGCCTGTCTGTTACACAAAAATACCCTACTGCAGTCGCAGACCCGAGAGAGGGGATACTGGCAAGTGCAAAAATTTAGATGCTGAGATTCTTTCAAGGACAGTCTGAATTAACCACATATCAGTATAACTCAAAAAAGCAGAAATCCTCCCCCCTCGGTATTTTTAATATTCGATATCAATGCAGCTTCAATTGATAAAAATGGCGATGGGACAACAGAAGCAAGACTTAAGGTGAATACTAAAACTTTCCAGAAAAGAGTTAAACTATTCAAAGTTAATTAATTTAATATGGTTTGGCAGCGGCACCACTTTTCTCTTTCTTAGAACTAGGCACGAAATTTGGTTTTTTGGAGCCTCTGCGATCTTGGTTGATTTTCTTATAGATTCTTTGCTCAACACAACGAATCCTTTGAGGTCCAATACCTAATGTAACTTCTTTTTCTGCAGAATCATCACAGCAAGGAGGAGAATCTCGTAGATGACCCTTGAGCGGAATTCCAGCGATTGAATCATCAATGCAGGCTTGCTCCACACAGACGCTGCCTTCAACATTAACTTCTTTGACGAGTCTATCGCAACATACACTTCCTTTTTTTGTCCCTGAATTCTCATCCAGTTTTTCATCTTTCGCCGTACAATTAGTCGATAAAACCTGCTTAACAATTGCACTCATCTCTTCTAGTGTCTTTTTTCCAGAAACCGTGTAAACAATTTTTCCATTCTCATCTAAAAAATTCATTGTTGGTACACCACCTTGGCAGTTTACCAACCACTCCAGTCGATCCATGCTGGCGGTAGGTTTTATCGGGATCAATTTATCATTAATGCTTTTAGAAAAAATTGTGTCTTTATAAACGTTATCATCCATCCATCTACAAGGTCTGCACTCTGAAGAAGAGCATATAGAGAAAATCAGTTTCTGTTCACTTTTGGCCTGCGCCAATGTCGCCTTTATTGTTTGTTCTTTAAAATCTACTTTTGAAATTGCATTGAGAGGAAATAAAGAAAGTGCTGAAACGAGTGCAATAATATAAGTAATCATTTTTTATTCCTAAATGAGGCTATTTCAATCATAGCACTGTGAATATGATAAGCCTTTTTTTGTAAGAAAATCGGCAATCTTTTCCTTAGAGGTTAGTCGGAAGCTTTTTTATTAGAAATTTGGTGGAAGCTACAGGAACATAATGATTACAACCAAATAGTCGACAATATAGCCAAAAAATGCAAACTACAGAGATGAAGAGGGATGTTTATTCAATATCATAAGATGGTAATTGCATAATTACCTTATCATTATACTTTCCAGAAGCAGCGGGCATTATCGAATCTAAATTAACTCTTGTGACTTCCGAATTCGTTGCTGAATCTATAGGTATATATGTATAAAGAATTATATATTTACCAGAAGTACTTACAGCTTTTTTAACTGGCCGAGGGAAATCAATTCCAGCATTTAAAGGACCACTCATTATTCTTTTCTGAAGAACTTAAGCAAAGGTTCAGCATCTTCCTCAGTCTTCAGAGCATATTCAATAATATCGTTCATGATCTTTTGCTGATCATTGAAATAATTTAAAGAAGCAACCAGAACACTTACCATTAACTAACCTTAGCTTTCTTGCCTTTTAGTTTTTTATATTTTGCAGTGTACTCTTTTAAAAGTTCGTCGTCTTCTTCATTTATATCAGGATCAACTGTAAGTGTTGTTTGATTGTTTTGGTGTTGCAAATTTGAAATAAGACTCTTCTGAAGATTCATTACTTCTTCTTTCATTTTTAAAAATTCATCTTCACTCATGATGATAAATCTCTCGGCACCACGATTTACAGCAATCGGATTTTTTCTTGCGAGATCAAAAAAGTATTTTAAGTTCTCTCTAAAATTTCTTGTTGTTGTCGTATCTGACATAGAATTCTCCCCGTTGACACCACTGTACACAAACGTGTACACAAAGTAAAGACTCATAACATTTCAGTAATTTAGGGCTTTTAGAGTAATGTTTTTTTCATCCTCAATGAACATTTACGACACTGCCTTTTAATCTTTGATTAGCCGAGTATTTAGTTGGACTTCACTTTTAAGCATTGAACTCGATAGTCATATTTAGGTTTTGAGTTTAAAACTTCAAACGGTGGTGCCCCTTTGAGTGAAGAATGAGGAA
>CANEVK010000206.1 GCA_947442115.1 Bacteriovoracaceae bacterium
ATACATGGAGCCCAGCCAAGCACCTTTTCTTGTTTCAGGAACCGCTTCATTATTGTGATACTTCATATACCACAAGCATTTTGCCACGTGTGTTCCCACATCCCCTGGAAAGGTAGAGGCCACAATATCAAAACCGGCATATCGATGGAGGCGAATCAGAGCATCGCCGTAGCAAAGATTTCTCATGTGCCCAACGTGAAGTTCTTTATGAGTATTCGGCTGGGAATACTCAATCATTGTTCGAGGCATTTTGTCGGAGAGCTTTTGCTTATAAAAGTCACCTGAGATCAAGCTCGGGATAAGTGTTTCAGCAATCGCCGAAAAATCAAAAAAGAAGTTTAGATAAGGACCCATGGCGACTTTAGATGTCACAAAAGCTGGAAGTTCACTCATCGCCGCATCTAAACTCTTGGCCGCTAGGGCAGGGCTCGTCTTGGCCTCTTTGGCGACGATAAAAAGAGGAAAGGCCACATCCCCGGCTTCTTTAGAGGGTGTAGGTCCGAGTAGAGCATATGTTTTTTCCCAAGGCACCTCTAGTGAGAAAGCTTTCTGAATACCAAAGGAGAGGGACTTGGCTAGTTCTTGACGAAATTGATCATGATGGCAAAACACGATTCGATCCTTAATTGATAAGTTAATTCGGCCGATAAGGTTATAAGCGTATTTTAAGGTAACATAAAATGCTTCTCAAGTTGATGCTTTTCTCTTTTTTATTCGTGACCACTTCCTTTGCAGACAGCGGGGAAAAAATTCTTAATGGCTACGATCCCAAAGTGGATATTATTTCTGAAGATTATGAAGCGGGCCCTTTCCTTATTTATGACTGTGTCCAAAATCATTGGACCTGTGTTTTGGAGAGTTATTATAAGGAGTGCGGAAAAAAACGTGAAATGGAGCTGCATTTAAAAAAAGAGAATGTTAGCTGTGCTCAAGTTGAAGAGTTACCGAATAAAAAGTCGTGTTTTCAAAAGCAACTTTTTCTCGTTTCTCAGAATTTTGGCAATAGATTTTGTATTGGCCCAGTTTGGCAGCAAAAAGAAATCAAATTTTAATCAATCTTTATAGCCATCAGCTGATGCTTGCCAATTTGTGGGATTGTAAAAAGCTCTCCAGTTGGAGTAAACCCAACTTTTGAATAAAACCCCTGGGCTTTTTCTCTAGCGTTGCACCATAAAAGTGAACATTGGTTTTGTTTAATAACGGGAAAAGCAGTTCTTAACAGGGCTGAGCTTAACCCCTGACCCTGAAATTCTGGCAAAGTGGCCATGCCGCGAAGTCGGTATTGATAGGAATCTGAAAAGTTTGGATGTTTTTCAAAATAAAAAGAAGCAACACTGACCAATTTTTTATCGACAAAGGCTCCAAGGTGAAATGTCAGCTCATCGCCATCACCTTGAAAAATACAATCTTCAAGAGTGCCGTTTGGTCGCAGCATTTTATGACGTATGAGATGAGTGTCTATCGCTTTAATTCTTAGTACTTCCATGAGTCCAAGAAGATAATGGCTATGTAAGCATTTGAAAAGGAATTAAAATAAAGAGACTCGAATCAAATGCTCTAAACCTAATTTACCAACTGTTTGAATAAATAAAGAAAATGCGATGTTGGGTATTTTTGTTTCTGGACCCTGCCAATCGGTTTTTAGTCCAAGCAAACAGTATTTCCCAATATCTTTAACGATAATATTCCCTTTGAGGTCTTTTAAAAAGCCATGCTCAAAAGTAAAAGGGTAGACGCCAGGCTTTTTTATCCGAGGGATTTTAAAAGTTAAATTCATAGCAAAGGGCAGAAGAGCATGATCCATTACAAAATAAACACTCTCTTTCTCATCGCTATATTCACTTTTTTTGATAAATTCCATGTACTCTGAGTAATTTTCGTAAAATGAAATTTTTCTCATCGCCCGAGTGCAATTTCGGGGATGTAGGCCAGCTACAAATAAAAAAAGTTTCTGGTCTTTTTCAGTTGGTGAACTGACTTTACCTACGGAAATGACGCTTCCTTTTAATATTTCTTCTAATTGTCCTTCAGAAGGTGAGTAAAAAGATTTAAGCTCCTCGAAAATAGGTTTTTGGTAGGATGAAGAAAGGTTGATTTTAACTTGAGCAAAAGCGCTGTGCGCCAAAGCTATGCAAAGCGTTATTAAAAAAAATTGATATCTCATGTGTTGACCTATTGTTCTATGACACCTTAATCTTATCCTATTGATTTTCCATTATGCAACTCTAAAGGAGCTTTTGACTATGGCAGTCGAAGAAGTAAAACGCAAAAGTTCAAAGGTCAAAGAAGCTTTAATTGAAAGCAAAGATCAGCGTTGGCATTGCCGAAACCGAGTCACATTGGTTTTTGGAAGTAACGATATTGAAGAACTAGATACATATGTCTACACCAAGGATGCACTAGAGTTCAAAACCGTTAGATTTCATCAGGCAAAATCCAAGGCGATAGAGGAAATTCTTGATAATAGTATTGATGAATTTTACCGTGGTCATGTGACCGAAATTCACGTCGATTTATCAGATGACGGCAAGGTCGTTTCAGTTCAGGATAATGGAATTGGATTTCCTCTCGCTAAGATTAAAGATGTATATACAGAATTTAGAACTGGTTCAAAATTTAAGGATGAAGAAGTCGACGATAAAGGCTTTCTTTATCGAACTCTTGGTCAAAATGGTCTAGGGGCTTCAGCGACTTGTCTGACTTCAGATTACTTTAAGGCCACTATCCGCCACTATAATTCAAAAAAAGAACAAACATATGAGTTTCTTGATGGTGCCCTCAAGATCAAGAAAACTGCAGAAAAACCTTTCAAAGGTCCATCGGGTGTAAAGGTTGAGCTTACACTTGCCAAAGAAGTCTATAAGAATCAAGTGATTGATAAGGAACTCTTGCGCAAGAGAATTATTGATCTTGCCTATAACAATCCTGGCCTAACTTTTTATTTTAATGATGAAAAGTACATGTACAAGAAAGGACTCTTTGAGCTCGCAACGCGAATTGATCCAAATACGGCACAACTATTTGGTGATGAAGTTTTTGAATATGAAACGACTAATATCAAAGGGGCAAAGGTTAAAGCGAAGTATGATCTACACCTTTCTCTTTGTTTTGATAAAAAGTCTGATGATAAAGAGAAGATGATCTCTTTTGTGAACTCAACCCCAACCTATGACGGAGGGTTCCACCACGACAGGATCAAGAGACTCTTTATTAACTCGGTTAAAGAAAAGCTCGAGAGAACGGCCAAAAAAGATAAGCTCACACTTGTAGATAATGATGTTCTTGCCGGGTTTACCTTTATTATCGGCATTGTCATGCCTAACCCTCGCTTTGAGTCTCAGACTAAGCGTAAGCTCGTTCGTGATACTCTTTTAGAGAAAGCTTTAGAAACATTTATGGCCGATGGTGTGGCAAAATTTATGCGCAAGAACCAAGAGCTTCTTGATCACATTCTTGAGCGTGCTCGCTCACGTCAACGCTTAATGGATTTAAAAGATGCTTCTAAACTCGCTAAAAAGGGCAAGAAGCAAAGAGTGGAAAAACTCCTTGATGCGAACGAAAGAAAAGATCGGACGAAGTGCGCTCTTTTTATCTGTGAAGGAGATTCTGCTATTGGTGGGCTTCGTTCAGCAAGAGATAAACTTTATCAAGGTGGGATTGCTCTCAAAGGTAAGCCGATGAACGTTTCTCAAGCCTCGATTAAAGAGGTCTTAGAGAACCAAGAATTTGCTGACATTATGAGCTCTATTGGTCTGGCCATTGGTCAAAAAGCTGATCCCAATGAACTTAGATATTCAAAGATTGTCTTCTTGGCCGATTCAGATGTTGATGGTGGTCACATTAATACTTTGCTGACGAATTTCTTTTTCACCTTCTGGCCTGAAATGTTTGAAATGGGGATGATTCAAATCGCCAAGGCGCCACTCTTTGAGGTTATCACTGACAAGGGAACCATCTATTGCGAATCACCTGATGAACTGGAAAAATTGAAAGTAAGAAAAGACGTTAAAATAAAAGAAATCATGAGAAACAAGGGTCTTGGGGAAATGAGCCAAGAAGCTTTTAAGCATGTTTTGAATCGTAAAGATTTTACGAAGATTTCAGTTAAAGATATGAAGGCATCAAAAAGCATGCTCGAAACTTGTTTCGGAAAAGAATCTCAACTTAGAAAAGATCTTCTCATCGATTCAGATGAGATTGATGTTGATCTAACTAATATTATTGCAGGGAATAAGGCAGCAAAAAAGAAAGCTGCCCGTGAATCAAGAGCTTAAATTATGAAAGAGAATCAATCACTTCACTCAATGTCTGCTGTGCCATTAGAATCTTTGGTTAAAGAAGAGTACAGAACGTATCAGATTTATACTTTAATGGATCGTGCGATACCTTATCTTCAAGATGGTCTCAAACCATCCCAGAGACGTATTCTTTTCACTCTTTGGAAGAATTCGAACAAGGGTCTTATAAAAGTGAGTTCTCTCACTGGATTAGTTCTCACGTTGCATCCCCACGGTCCTGCATCAGTTGAGCAATCGATTGTAAACCTGGCCCAGGATTATACTTTTTCTAATAACTACCCCATGATTGATAAGAAGGGTTATTTCGGCGAACGAATGGAGACCCAGGCGGCTGCTGCCCGATACATTGAATGTAAATTAGGCAAGGTTGCAGAGCTTCTCCTTTTTGATGATATGAACCAAGTTGAAATGGTTCCAAATTATGATGAAAAGGTGATGGAGCCCGTTGGTCTTCTGCCAAAGCTACCAATTATGCTTCTCAATGGAGCGGAAGGGATTGGAACTGGTTTCTCATCGGTTATCCCAAGTTTCAATCATGATGATATTATTAAATCCATGATCTCTTTTGTGGAAACTGGCAAAGTTAAAAAAATTAAGCCTTATTTTCGCTATTACACCGACAAGGTTGAGATTGATGAGAAGGGAAGAATCATCACCAGGATGAGCTTTAAGCAAGTTGGGGAAAAGATTTTTATTACTGAAGTCCCTAAGGGGTATGATGCCCAAAAAATCTATCGTCATCTTAATAAGCATATGGATGCAGACTTTTTAAAAGACTATATCGATTCTTCAGTCGACAACGTAATCAATATTGAGCTCGTTTTTAAGCGAGGTCAAACTCCGGCTCTCGAAGAAGTTGAAAAAGTAATGGGGGCCACAAGTTCAATTGTTCCTAACTATACACTTATTACAGGAAAGGGTGTAAAGGTCTTCCATACAGTCGAAGAAATCTTAGAAGTTTTCACTGTTCAGCGAGTGGCAGTAACGAAGCGTCGTTATG
>CANEVK010000207.1 GCA_947442115.1 Bacteriovoracaceae bacterium
CATAAAGCTCACCAACTTTACCTGAAGGGTCGAGTAAAACTCTGTTTGCAAAAGATTGATGCTCTTTCATTTGTTTCTGCGCCTCTACGGCATCCACATGTCCCTGTTTACCTGGAGCGGAGGATATGACAGAAAACCACTTGATGCCTTTGGATGTGTACTTTTTCTGGAGAGCTTGCATATTTCCAGAACTGTAGTGTTTTTTTACAAAAGGGCATCCATGGTTGAGCCACTCTAAGACGACAATTTGTCCTTTAAAATTTGAAAGCTTAAAGGGAGGAGCGATTTTTTCAAATCCAGCAGACTCAGCTGAGAAATCAGGTGCTTTTTGACCAATTTCAATCGCCTGGGATAAAAAGCTATAACTAAATACGAGGAGAGCAGTCAGTAATTTCATCTAAGACTCCTTTAGTGAATAAATCTTTTTGATTGCGCAAATCCGTCAGCGCCACCATGAGAAAACAGTAGAGGTCAATTTTCTCTTCCACTTGAAGGTTTAAATTTCGAGGAAGATTTGAGGCGAGATTTTTTGTTCTCTCACTCATTGTCTCTGGCCGCTGATCAAGGATGAGAGGTTCGTTATAGGACACGTGATTTTCATCCCATTTAAAGTGATGAAGTGATCTCATGGGATGATTATAATGATCAATGACTTCCCACATATTTTTGAAAACTCCAGAGTGCATGTAGGGAGCTGTTAAACCAATATTTCTTAAGGGAGAAACACGAAAGCGATATTTATGAGTCTCTGCTTGAGTGACCTCCATCCTTCCAAGGTCATCCTGATTTTTAAGACCTGGTCCAATTTGCGGTATCCCTATATTCTGGAAGCCAAAACTTGAAAAATGATCTCCAGAGTGACAATTGGTACAACTTCCTTTTGATAAGAAGATGACAGCTCCTCTTTTCATCCTGTCAGAGAGTATCGTTTTTTTTCCTTGCAAATAAATATCCCAAAGAGTGTTGTTGCCCAGAAAGTGATGGCGCTCCAGCTCTGCTATGGCATTGGCCGCATGAGCGATATTGAAATTTTCCGTATTCGGAAAAGCCTCTTTAAAAAATCTCCGGTAAGAGGCACCCAAGCGACCGTTTAACAGTCTTGTCATGATATTTTCCCAGGCCTCTAATCGTGTCAGCTTTGATCCTTTACCTAACATTTCCTCAGGACTCGCCATGGGGAAAAGTGCCTGAGCGGCGAGGAGACTATCAAGAGTTTGAGCCATACTTTTGAGTTCAGGATTGGGTCCATTCAGACCATCTTCAGGAGTCTGCCACCCCCCTTGAAGATGAAAAGAGACTCTGCCATCCCAGAAAAAATTTTTTATGCCTTCAAGTCCAAGATTATAGAGTGGAGGGGTGTGGCGGGGAATAAGCATCCCTGCAGATTGAGTACGCAAAGACGCCAGACCTTCGGCCCCTTCGCCCACGGCCAGCGGAAGAGTATCTCCAGAAAATCCTGTTAAACTATGGCAAGAGTGGCATGAGATATTCTCATTTCCTGAAAGCTGACGATCATAAAATAGGCGAAGTCCAAGTTGATAAAGGGCCTCACGTTTAGGGGGGGGAGATGACAGAGGTCTTAGATTCATTTGTTGTATATAGAAAGAAAGATTTTGGTCTAGTGATTGAGAAAAACTGAGAAGAGGGCCAAAAATAAGAGTAATAATAAAGACCATAGAGTTCCTGAAATTATTGGATATAAAAGCCTACTTCCCTCAGTTTGACCCGACAAGATCCGTCTTTGTTATGCGTTGCATTTTTTAAGCTGATTGTTTTACTTTGAATTAATTTCTCGGAGAGTTTTTCGGGATGTTTTAGAGAGATTTTGTTATATTGGTTTCATAAAAAATTTGATCATCGATGAGGAGTACGATCGTGGGACGTAAATGGAATAACATTAAAATGAAAAAAGCGGCACAAGATAAGGCCCGCTCACAAAGTTATACTAAGGTTTTAAGAGAAATCTTGATGGCCGTTAAAAACTCTGGTCACGCAGAAGTGGAGTCAAACTTTGCTTTAAAAATTGCTTTGCAAAAAGCTAAGGACAACAACGTTCCTCGTGATAATGTTGATAAGGCGATTAAAAAGGGACTGGGTCAGGACGGTGCCATTGTAGAAGAGATTAACTACGAAGGTTATGGCCTAGATGGAGTCGCGGTATTTATTGAATCTGCTACCGACAATCCTACCAGAACAGTGAGTAACATCCGCTCATATTTTAATAAATATGGTGGCAGCTTAGGGACTCCGGGCTGCTTACAATTTGTTTTTGAAAGAAAAGCTACATTTACAATTAAACAAGAAGACCTCAATAAGATGTCTACTGATGATCTTATGATGGAGCTGATTGATTTTAATATCGATGATGTGGAACTTGAGGACGGTTATGTCACTGTTAAAGGTCCGACTGAAGCCTATCATGATATTTATAAAAAGCTTGAAGAGTTAAAGATTAAATCTGAAGACTCTGGACTAGAGAGACTGCCTCTCAATACGAAAGAAGTTTCAAAAGAAAGTTATGATAAAATTCAAAAACTGATTGATGTTCTTGAGAGTGATGATGATGTCACTAAGGTTTATCATAATCTTGAGTGGAATGAGGCTTTTGCTGAATAATTAAGGAATTAAAAATGTATCAATCAGAAATTATCGGTTGCGGAATGTATGTTCCAGAGAAGATTGTCACGAATCATGATTTATCACAAATGATGGATACAACTCATGAGTGGATTGTTCAGAGATCCGGAATTGAGGAACGCAGATGGGTGACTCCAGAGATCAGTACTTCTGATCTTGCTCTGAAGGCCTGCGAGGAAGCGATTAAAAATGCTGGAATCGATAAAAAAGAAATTGATTGTATCTTATTTGCAACCATTTCACCTGATCACGATTTCCCTGGGAATGCTTGCTTTCTCCAACCTAAACTCGGTCTAACAGAAATTCCCGCGATTGATGTTCGTCAACAATGCTCTGGTTTTATCTATGGCCTTAGCATGGCCGATGCTTTCATCAAGACAGGCCAGTATAAGACGATCTTACTCGTGGGTGCAGAAATCCATTCAAAAGGCCTAGATAAAACAACACGGGGCCGAGACGTTGCCGTTCTTTTTGGGGATGGGGCAGGTGCTGTTGTTATCAGAAGGGCAGAAGGTAAGAGTGGTCAGAATGATTCTAAGATCTTCTCTACCCATCTTTTTGCTGAAGGTGTCCATGCTAAAGAACTTTGGGCGGCAGCTCCTGGTTCTGGCCTTGGAAGTGAATTAAGAATCAACCATGAACATATTGAGGCAGGACTTTTCTTTCCTCAGATGAATGGAAAAAAAGTTTTTGCAAATGCTGTAAGAAGAATGTGTGAGTGCTTAATGCTCGCTTTAGAAAAGAATAACTTGAAGTTAGAAGATATTGATCTTTTTCTTTTTCATCAGGCCAATCTTAGAATTAACCAAATGCTTGCTCAGGAATTAAAAATTCCTGAAGAAAAAGTTTTTAATACGATCATGAAATATGGAAACACGACTGCAGCTACAATTCCTATTGGTATGTCTGAAGCTGTTAAGGCCGGAAAATTAAAAAAAGGCTCGCTCGTCGCTTCAGCTGCTTTTGGTTCTGGTTTTACTTGGGCTTCCGCTATTTATCGTTGGTAATAAGAAGGGCCCAGATAAGATTTCTGGGCCCAGAGTTTTTTTAAAGAACAGTTTTTAAAATTTCTTTTGATGAAGCCTCAACATCTTTATGAAGAGAATTTCCATGAGCATCCATCGTGACAACAACTGGAAAATCCTCAACAGAAAGTTCCCAAATAGCCTCTGGTAGACCAAATTCTTCGAGGTAAAGTCCATCTACCGATTTGATCTTTTCTGCTAGCACTTGAGCGGCCCCACCTACGGCGTGAAAATAAACACAGCCATACTCTTTACATGCATCTAGAGTCTTCTGGCCCATTCCACCTTTTCCAATAACGCCAACAATTCCATAATCTCTAATAACTTCCCACTGGTATGGTTCTTCTCTTATAGAAGTTGTTGGACCTGCTGCTGTGACGGTCCACTTACCTTTTTTATCTTTGAGAGTGACGGGCCCACAATGGTAAATGATTTGATTTTTTAAATCTACCGGAGGTTTATTTCCGTCATGCAGATATTTATGGACGGCATCTCTACCGGTAAAAAGCTTACCCGTAATAAGGACCATATCCCCAACTTTTAACTCTCTGACAGCTTCAGCACTGAATGGATAATTTAATTTTTTCATCTTTTAATTTCCTAGTAGAGCCATTTCTTGATGGCAAAATTTTTATTTAAGACAACTCCTTGACGACGGAATGCCCAGCACATGTAGGAGATTGAAACAAAAAAAGATGCAGGAACACGATTGGCATGGGTGATTTTACAAGAAAGTAGGGTTGTCTTCCCTCCAAAGCCCATAGGGCCTATTCCAAGCTTGTTACAGGTCTCAACGATTTCTTTTTCTAATTTATCTAAATCTTTATGAGTGTTTTTATCATCAAGTTTTCTAAGCAATTGTTTCTTCGCGAAGTAAGCAGAATCTGCTCTGTCACCACCCACACAAACTCCAAGGGCCCCAGGGCCACAGCCCTTACCTTGAGCTTTATAAACAGCATCAATGATAACTTTTCTCACACCATCTAAATCTCTTCCTGCTGCCAGTGTGGTATCAGGGAGGGAGTATTGGGCAGAGACGTTTTCACATCCCCCACCTTTAAGCATGAGCTTAATTTCAACTTCTTGACCTTTATGTTCATAAAAATGAATGGATGGATGACCTTCGCCAAGATTTGTTCCAGCGTTCTCTCCAGTGAGAGAGTTTACTGAGTTTTGACGGAGATATCCTTTCTTAGTGGAAAGGGTGACCGCTTTCTTTATAAGTTCTTTAAAAGGAGTTTGGTGAAATCCTGCCGGATGATAGATGTAAAAAATAACTGTTCCAGTATCTTGGCACAGAGGTTGTGATTTAAATTTGGCAAGATCAATATTGTTTTTAATAATCCCCATCGCATAGTCAGCAGTCGTATCTTTCACTTCATTTTTTGCCGCTGCTGCAATGGTTTTAAAAACATCATCAGGGACGACAGTTGAAGTCACGCGGATCAATTCAACCAGAGATTCAATCGTCTGGTCTTTGGTATTTAATTTTTTTGCCGGCTTTTTAGTGATTGCTTTCTTTTTGACCGGTATCGATTTCTTTTTTATCAATTTTTTTGCCATGATAAAGTCCCCTTTTTAATATGATTATTTTAGTCATTCCTGTGGGCTTTTTGAAGCTCAATCACAAAATAA
>CANEVK010000208.1 GCA_947442115.1 Bacteriovoracaceae bacterium
GCTTTGCGAAAGTGAGAGTGGCCGATTCTGCTAGTGGGAAAGGCAAGAGTGGTGGTTACAGAGTTATTTACTTTGATCTACCGAAATTAGAAGTGACGTTTCTCTTTCTGCTTTATCCAAAGTCAGTGAAGGAGAATCTAACTCAGAAACAAGTGGCTGCCTTAAAAGCAGCATCACAGGAGCTAAAGTTATGGCAACCAAGCAAAAAAAGACAAAAGTAACTTCAAAGAACTTTGGTGACCTTCTACTTCAGTCTGTAGATCAAGGCCTTAAGTACACGCGTGGTGAAATGACATTAAGGGAATCGGTTGCGAAACTGACTCCTACTCCACCCGACTTCAGTTCAAAGGCCATAAAGGATCTTCGAACTCGTTTCGATCTCACGCAAGACTTGCTCGCTCAACTCTTAGGAGTGAAACCGTCTGCGGTGAAACATTGGGAGCAAGGAATTCGCAAACCGTCTGCGAGTGTCAGAAGACTTTTGCAGATTATTGAAGTTGAACCAGATATTTTGGAGAAGATCGCCTAATGACAAAAAACAAAGCGCCAAAGAAGCTTATTGTCTCAATGAAATCTTCATCAGAGGCAATGGCAGATTTCAAGAAAGCCTTTCAAGACGTCAGCAAGGGACGGCTCAAGGGAACTCACTACGAAATCTCCTTCGATAATAAGAAAGGCTTCGATCGGTTTGTAAAAAATATTGGAATCCTGTTGCTGAAACTTGTTTTTTCATCCAAAGTGTTTTTCTCCATAAATATGCTCTGGTAGTCTATGATTAGATGAATCTGTGCCTTACGTACTTAAATAGAGTCCATATTATTTAGATTTCTTAGTTAGTGCTTTTTTTGCAAACTTATCAAAATCACTGGTCGGTTCGGTGGCTTCAATCAGCCGTTGATTTGCTTCGTGTTTATTAAATTCTTTTTCAGCGTGTTCAAGTGCCATCTGGTGAGATATTTTTCCAGCATGTGTGAGAATATTCTTTTCATTGAACTGCAAAAAACCATCTAACTTTTTCACCCAGTCGGCCATGTGCATTTGCTTTCGGCTCAAGGCTTGATCTTCGGCATAGTCTAAATACATTGTTACCACGCGGTTCAACGCTTGAAGTTCTTCTTCGTTCAAATAATTTTTTGCAATTGCCACATCAGATTTACGAATTGGCCCATCAGGTGAATTCTTCCAATTGGTAAGACCCATATTCTTTTTTGTAGCATCAGCACGGGATTTAATCACCTCAGCAGCGGTTTTTCCGTGAGTGGCCCAGTGGAGCTTATTTTGAACGGTGGCATAGAATTCTTGCGTAATTTTCGCGCGACCGTCGTAATCAATGCTAGTCGCATATATATCAGTAATTTTTTGATAGAATCGTCTCTCAGAAGCTCGAATGTCTCGGATACGAAGAATAAGCTCATCGAAGTAATCTTGCCCAATGGACTTGCCTTCCTTGAGTCTTTCATCATCCATAACGAAGCCCTTAACCAGCAGCTCCTGCAATTGTGCCGTGGCCCATTGACGAAACTGGGTTCCACGGGAACTTCTCACTCGATAGCCTACGGCAAGGATGGCTTCCAGGTTGAAGTGGTCTACAGTGCGGGTAACCTCACGTTTCCCCTCAGTTTGAACTATCCGGAATTTCCGGATAGTTGCTTCCGGTGCTAGTTCATTCTCATCATAGATATTAACAATATGCTCATTGATGGTTTTTACGGAAACTTGATAAAGTTCGGCCATTGCTTTCTGTGAAAGCCAGACATTCTTTTCCTCAAACCGCACTTGAACTTTGGTGTGCCCGTCCGTTGATTGGAAGAGAACCATTTCGCCATGCGGTTCGATTTTTACAGTCTTTTTTGAGGCTGATTTTTTATTTTTGGCATTCATTTGTACTTAAACTTTAACATTTCATTTGCGTGGGTATAAAGCTATTTTCCCAATATTTAATCTTTAACGGTTTACGCAAAATGGTATAGTTTTATATGCCGTTATTTTTTTTCTTTTTTATAACATCTTTTATATGGGCTTCGGAGCCACCCTGTTCAGAATTCGAATTTCTTGTGAAAGCTCACGAGGTTCAGGCCTATCAAAGAACGGATGGAACTCACGTTTCTTCAGCATCCAAAAATAATTATTGTCGAGAATATTTTATTGGTACCAAAAGTTGGGTTAAAGGATTTAGAGATACGCCACTTCAAGACTGGCCTTATCCAGAAAGATTTAAAAAATGGACTAAACTTGAAAAAGAAATAATATTGAAAATTATTTCGAATTGGCCTGATATTTATCAAAACTGGAAAGGGGCGGTAATTCATCGTGCCGAAAAATCAATCTTTAAAGATAATCCAGGTGCATCACTCCCCAGAGCCAATGCTATCATCATATATGACAATTTCTTCAGACAAAAAAATCGTGAACCGATCCTTGCTCACGAATTAGCTCATATTCATATTCTACAACTCAACCCAGATAAAATGAAGGCCATTCTCAAGCTATCAGGCTGGGACATAAGTTCTACATCACAGCCAAAATGGACTGGAGAAGCCTCACCTTTAAAAGAAGATTCAAAAGTAAATCCTGGAGAGGATTTATCCAATCATATCGAAGATTATTTATACTCACCCAAAGACTTAATAAGAACACGACCTCACATTTATTCCCTGCTGAAGGATTTGCTGGGCCCAGACTTCAAAATCAAGGACCAAAAATGAAACTTATCTTTTTTCTTATGCTCATTACTTCATGCAGTACTTTTAGCATAAATGATTATTCTCAAACTATTCCTCAAATTCAAAAATGTTGGAAGAAGCAGGATGTTGCCTGTATTGAGCAATATTTTGGAAAACCTCAGGAACGCACAAAAGATTCTATGATTTACTCCTCGGATGGAAGTCCCACTCTAAAAGTTTTTTTAAATGATCAGAAAATTGTCAGCATTTTCTATTGGATTCTAGATCCAAAGTATGCAAACTCAAATAGCGTCAAAAATCTTCTACCGTCTGACGATTGGAAAATAGAAAAAATCCCAGAAACAAATCCGCATGTTGTGAATCTTGCAGAAGCAAACTTTAGCAGAAAGTTAAAATCATCCTTCCTTACATATGAGCTTGATTCCGAGAAAAAAGTTAGAATCATTTATTGGGGTGGGGACTATATGAAGATGGAATTCTAATTCTTCTTGGCAACGTCATCGCCTTTGGCCACTTAGATGCTTGTGAATCCAAGATAAGATGAATCTGGGCCTTACGAACTTGAAAAAGAATCCAAGGAAGTTTTCCAGAAGCTACAGCGAATATGGCGAAGGTTACTGCGATTGCGGTTAAAGACTTCATAAAAATATCCCACTTTTAATTAAGCCCACTCTAGAACGAAGTGTATTCCTTTCTAGAGTGGGCCGGTTGAGCCGCTTGAAATTTTGATTTTGGAGTCTGTACTACCGGCATTTCTGGTAGCACTGAAAGAGAGAAAACTCTGTGACGTTTTAAGAAAAGTACCACAATTGGTAGCTAAGCAGGTGTCTTTTGCGTGACTTCCAGTTACCTTCGAGAAGTGAGAAAACTCGATCGATTAATCACGTTTCCCGTGTGTTTTTCGTTATTTGCCTGTGTTTTTGATGATTTTTTTTTGAAACCAAAAAAGAGTTTTTAATTCTCTTTTCTTATACCGAAATTTGGTTGCGGGAGTAGGATTTGAACCTACGGCCTTCGGGTTATGAGCCCGACGAGCTACCAGACTGCTCCATCCCGCGTCTTAAAGAGACAAACTCTTTTAAATTAAAGCATTTGTAAGCTTTCAAGCAGCGATTGTAAAGCCCAAAATGGAAACTTCCCATTTTCCTCAGTTATCAACAGAAAAACCGAAAACTTTAGTCCAGCATAAATAGCTAAATTTTAAGAGAAATACCCCGATACTTAATACGTGAGCGAAATTTAACGGAGCATTGCCTATGCATCAATTAAGTAAAAAAGAGCAAGAAATTCTGATCAAGCTGAACGTCGAGGAGATGTCCCCAACTCAAGTGAGACTCATCAAAAATATCACCTCTCTTCTCACAAGTGTTGTGACGGCAGAAGATGAAAGCGAATATTTTGATACAAGTTCGGAACTTTTTAAAAAACTAGCAGAGCTCGTAAAACATTCTCAGTTTGCCGAAAGTCATCGTAATATGAATTACGGCGATCAGGCCGTCGAATACTCACTCGCTAATCTTTCAGACGCAATCGAGACAAAAAATCTTCAAAACATAGATAACTAAAAGAATGCCTCCTCTGAGGAGGCATTCTTATTTCTGCTGAATGATCTTAATTTCATGTCCTTCTGAAAATCCGACGAATTCTGGAGCGTAGAGTGGTTGAATCGTCGCCGGTCCAGCTCGAAATTTTCCTGCTAAAGAGGCGCGAACACGATATTTAAAAGTGTACTGCCCTTGGGGAAGCCTCTCGAAGAAAAAATTTGTTCCATTATCTCTCACTTCTTCATACCAATAAATACCAAGATCCCACTTGTGTTGCGATACTTGATCGATGGGTTCAAAACCAGCCGCTCTCGGATCCCGTAGATGAACGTATTCCGCCTGATGCTTACTCGCTAAAGAAATCTGTACCTCCACTTCATCACCGACCTGAATTTCATCTCCATTTTTTACAGGAATCAGTTTCATTCCACTCTTCTCCGCCGCGCGCTTAAAAAATTTTCGATTGACCTTCAAGAAGTCACCCACAGCTTCTTGGGGAAGTTTTTCGGTTGAATAATGCCAGGTCGCCGACGCAAATGCGATCCCTGGTGTCGATTTTTCAATCATCACCGGCACGAGATTTGCTGCGACCTTGTCTCCTGCGACAACGATTTGATTCTTTTTCCCGGTGTAGCGAGATGGATCGAAATCAAAGTGGGTTGTTTTCCCACCCAGGCTGACGGAGATTTTTTCTTTCACTCCAAGTTGTTTTGTTTTCTTCAGATAGTGCGTCAGTGAATAGATCACTTCTGACGTTGCCCGAGTGGATTTCCAGTGATTGAGTTTCTTATTGAGAAATAACCACTGAACCATGCCATCAAGTTTTTCGCGTTTTGTTCCTAACTCTGAGCCCGTTCTTAGAGCGAGAGCGTGGGTTTCAATCGTGTCATTGTACCAGAGCCACAATCTGTCCTCCTGTGCCCAATGAGTCCCTTCATCTTTTGTTGTTTGAGCCGAATCCATCACGGACTCCCAAACGAGCTTGGCGTCTTGAGCTCTCTTAGCTCTGGTTAAAGTAAGTGCAAGGTATGACTTGAGGTAA
>CANEVK010000209.1 GCA_947442115.1 Bacteriovoracaceae bacterium
GAAAGTGATCTGATAACAACTGTAGCAGCTTGAGATCCAGTATTCCCGCCAGTGGCTGCCATCATAGGCATATACATGGCAAGAATGATAAAACTTTCAAGCACGCCTTGATAGGCATTAATAATCATACCAGAAACAATACCTATTGCCGCTAGTGAAACAAGCCATACCACTCGCTTTTTAAAATGATGAAAAGATGAAGTTTGAAGATATTCATCATCATTCGAAGTTGTCATAATACCTCCGAATTTTTCAAAATCTTCTGCTTGTTCAGCACGGATAATATCAATCGCCTCCTCGTGAGAGACAATACCTACGAGTTGATTGAGTGAATTTAAAACAGGAATGGCGACGATGTCATACTTCTCAATTTTTTGAGCAACAGATTCTCGATCTTCGTTCACTTCTGCATAAACAAAGAACTCATTGAGCATATCTGTGACTTGATCTTTCGGCTCATGCATCACGAGATCTTTCAAGGTGACAAAACCTTTCATCACCATTGAATGATCTACAACGTAAATGTAATAGATGTTATCTTTGGAGGGGCCATCTTTTCTAATTTTTGCTAAAGCTTCTGCCGCAGTCATGTCAGCAAAAATCGTAGCAAAATCTGTTGTCATAATCCCACCGGCCGTTTCCGGTGGATAGGCTGAAAGTATGATAACGTCTTCTCTTACTTTTTTATCTAAGTAGGGGAGAAGCTCAATTTGTTGTTCCTTGCTTAGTTCCTGATAAAGGTCGGCCCGAATATCAGAAAACATTTGAGCAAAAATTTTGGCAAAGCTACGTCGGTCCAAGGCATGAAAAAGTTTTATTTGAAGAATTTGAGAAAAATCGGAAAAGATCCGTCCCTGATCTTCTAAATCAAGTTTTTTGAGGTAGTCGATGACTTCCTCAATTGGTTTTTCCTCCATGAATTCTGCCACATCCATGGTAGGTAACTCTTCAAACATTTCAACCAGCTCATCTGTCTTACCTTGTTCAGATAAGTCCTGAAGAAGCTCCTGGTTTTCCGGTTCTAAATTTTCTGAATCGATTTCATTTGCCATACTAAAACGGTCTACTTCAATGATGTTTAAGAATGTTTTCTTCCTTATTCTACTTTAATCCTTTTGTTATCCATAGTTTAAATAAACGGCAAGAGGATTTTTTATAAAGAATCCCTACTCTCTGTCGATAAGTAAGGGTCAGAAATTGAAGGGAAAAGGGTTTTATGGAGCAACAAACGATTTACAAATTTCTTTTTCGATCAGAATTTAAAACTCTGAATGAAGCACTTCAGATAAAAACAAATCTTTCTGCTCAGGCCAGTGAAAATTCAGATGAGCTCGTTAAAAGCCTTTCATCCGCCTCTGCTGGATTAGTGGTCTGTGCTTTGAAAGAAAAAGCTGATCTTATTGAACTTGCAACTTTTATAAAAATTTGCAAAAAAAATTCTAAAATCTGCCCTAATAAAATTTTAGTCGTCAATTTTTCTGGTGATAAGCAATTTGAAAAAGCTATTTTGCGACTTGGAATATCTGATATTGTTGAACCTACTGTAAATGCAAAAAGTCTTCGATTTAAAATTGATTTTCTCATGCGCTCTCTTTCTGCTCAGACTAAACAACAAACTCCGATGGGTAACACTTCTCAAGCGACTGGTCGAGACGAAGCAAAAAGTCCTGAAAGGAAAGCTTCTGATCATCTACCTAATTGGACCACACCTCTTGAGTGCGAGGATGATATTTGGATTCTTCGAAATGATATAGACTGTAAAAAAGTTTTAACTCGATGGTTAGTCAAATTCATGGGGCCCAGCCCCTATGTCGCTCAGTGGGTGGACTCAGGTACTCCCGGAGTTTGGAGATTTGATTTCAAAGAAGACAACAGAGTTTTTATTTTTGGACATGGAGCATGGTTTTTCAGAGGTGAACAAAAACCTGAATTTATTTGGAGTGAAAACAATTGGCTTTTCACTGGCAGCAGTTTTGAACTCCTTTATAAAGAAGGGGAAACGATTCATCAAAGATTAAAATTAAAAGATAGAAGTCTCACCATTTGTAAAAATTCAGATTTTGCGAAGACCAAAATTCAAAAAATTATAGAAAGTTTTAATAAAGAACTCGTCTTTAGAAATGATCAGCAAGATTCTGGTGAGGATGAGTCTATTGAAAATGAAACTGATCTCTACAAGAAATTATCTGGGAAAGGCAAGACTGAGACCTTAGATTACGGTCCGCTTTCGGGTAAAGGAAAAACTTCAAATATCAATATTGATCCATTGTCCGGAAAGGCTAAAACAGCACACCTTGGTGGCCCACCATTGTCTATGGATCTTAATCCTGGGGATAATGATCTCAGTAGTGATCCTTTATCTCAGAAGGCGACTAAAAATTCGGGTCCTTCATTTTGGGATGAAGAAACAAAAGGTAAAGGTGGTGATGATCTTGGTGGATTTATGGATGCTCCAGCGCCAGATGCTGTCAATGAGGGTCAGGAACTAGGACTCGATACTGGAGGTAAAGTTAGTACTTTCTATAAGAAACATAATGAAGCTGAACAGTATGACGCTAAAGATGATTTAGGTCATTCCATTAAAAAAGATGGAGTCTCTGGAAATCTTTCAGGAAAAATAGATCCAAAATTTAGAGATAAAGATCAAGGGGGCGATTTAAATGGAGCAAATTCCACTGACCGCCTGAAAAGTCATCTCAAAAATCCAGAGCTTAATAGAGAGGAAAAGGAAAAAGAAGCCAAAACACCTTCGGCCTATGCAGGTAAAAGTAAAACAGATAAATTAGATGGCCATCTCTCTTCACCAGAAATTGAGAACAAACCAAAAAAGCCTTTGGAAAAAAGTGAGTCAGAAAAAAATCAACAAGCTCCAAAAGCAGCTTTACCTCAAGGCCTTAAAAAGCGTGATGATGGGGGAAGATTGTCAGATGATGAAACAAATTCGGACCCTTCATCTGAACCAGCTAAAAAAGAAAATAAGAAATCAGTCCCTCAAGCGTCTGGTGAATTACAAGGTGAGGAAATACCTGATAATGTCCTCCCCTTTGATCAAAATACCAAATTAGAACTCGATGATGAGCTTCCTAAGGATCTTGAAGAGGCCATTCAGTCTGCCAAAGTTATTTCTTATCTTGTTCAAGATCTGGTAAAAGTTGAATGTAAGCTCGATGATTACTTTGATTGCAATATTATTTTTAAATCCACACAAACGGGTCTCTTAGTTGATCGTCCGGTGAAGTTGAATCTCAATTTCAATTATATGAGTAAAGACACCATCCTAAAATTAGATGGGAAGGTGACTAGCCTTGAGACAGATGATGAGGGAGTTCAATTTATTACGGTTGAGATTTCTCAAGACTACGATGCTGTCTTTGGGTCTTTCATGAGGCTTTATCAGTCTCGTCAAAAAAATATAAATGTCTTTATGAAGGCGGCCAAAGGGTACTAAAATGAATTAGTACCCGTCCTTAATGCTCGGGTACTGGCATATTTTTTCTTACCTCTAACTTTCTTTGTTTTACTATTCCCTCCTCTTTTGATCTGCTTAGGTCAAACAAATCTAAGGAGTAGGATATGTTAAATTGGAAAAGATCCCTTCTGGCCCTTGCCCTCACTTCGGCCTCAGCTTTTGCCCAAAATGCTTATATTGTTCGATTTGACCTTAATGATGGAATGAAGACATTTCTTCGCGCTAATCAATTTGATGTCACTGGTGTGAACTATAAGACAAATGAAATTGAAGCTCTTCTAACTGAAGAGGAGTTTGCCAATCTTTCATCTCAAAAGTCTGCTGTTATAAAGTTCTCATTTCCTCAAAATCTATCGGCTGCTCCAGATGAAGATTATAAGAACCCAGATGAGATCACTGATTTTGTGAATGATATTCATGCAAAGTATCCTGATATTACATCCATTAAAGTCATTGGAAAGTCTTTAGAAGGAAGAGAAATTTTAGCCATTAAAATTTCAGATAATGCTGCTGAAGATGAGCTTGAGCCAACGGTTCTTGTAAATGCTATGCACCACGCTCGTGAAGTGATGACTCCAGAAGTGACGACAGATATGGTGGATTACCTTACATCTCAATATGGATCAAATGCTGAAGTGACAAAATGGGTTGATAGCACTGAAATCTGGGTTGTTCCGATGTTTAACGTCGATGGAAACAATAAGATGTGGTTAGAAAACTCAATGTGGAGAAAAAATACACGTGGAGGTTACGGAGTTGATATTAACCGCAATTATCCAACGGGTTGGAATTCTTGTAATGGATCAAGTGCTTATCAAAGTGCGCAAGACTATCGTGGAACTTCTCCAGCTTCAGAGCCAGAAACTCAGGCGATGATGAATCTTGTGGCCTCAATTAAGCCAGTTTTTAATATTTCTTATCACTCTTATTCAGAAATCGTTATTTATCCATTTGGTTGTCGACCTAAGAAAACTCCTACGGCCGAAGCTGTTGAACAGATTGGCGCTGAAATTGGTAAAAAAATTGACTACAGACCAGGAACAGCTTGGGAACTTCTTTATAATGCCGATGGTGGAGACATTGACTGGATGTATACTGAACACCAAGTCATTCCTTATGTGATTGAAGTGAACAGCTCTTCACAAGGATTCCATCCAAGTTATGCTCAGTGGAGAAATAAAACAGTTATCCGCAATCGCCCAGGTTGGATGCACCTTTTAAACCGACTTAATGGACCAAGCTTAAATGGTGTTGTTGATGCGAAAGATTATCAAACCATTAAAATTTTCAAGACAGGGACATCTGAATTAATTCAATCCTATAAAATTAATCCAGATGGAAGTTTTTTTGTGATTCTTAAAACAGGAACTTATGATTTTTCTTTCGAAGGATTAAAAATAAAAAAGCTTTCAAGCGTTGATGTTTCACAAAAAGTAAGTGTGAATTTTTAAAGATTTTCAAGGGCCTCTTTGAGGCCCTTTTTTATTTCTACAGAATCTTCTTTTTTCACTTCTAGAATAAATTCTTTTTGAGGGTAGCAAGCGATCGCAATGCCTTCAGAACACTTTCCTAAACAGCCACCTCTGACAACTTTGATCCCTTTTTGAGTCTCTTCCTTGGCCCATTTTTTTAAGTCATCTGTAAGCTCTTTAGAGCCTTTAGCAAAGCAACTATCTTCACCTGGTCTCTCATAGTTACAAATATAGATTTCAATTTTAGAGTTCATTTTTTCATTTTTCATAATTTTCCTGAAATAATTTTATTAAGAAGTGGGCCTTGGAGTGTTATCAC
>CANEVK010000210.1 GCA_947442115.1 Bacteriovoracaceae bacterium
ATCATGATTCCTGTCCGAAACTTTAAAAAGCTTTTCATAGGGGCAGCCAATTTTGTTAAAAACTATTTCCTCGCTTTAGTTTCAGGGAATTGCCCACTAGTCCTAACAACAGATTAATTTAGACAAGCTTCGTATCGCTCTTCTAAATGGCAACGAATTAAGGCAGAGGACCTCATCTTCCTATTCTGCACTTGCTCCACCTGCAGACATAAAGATGGGAAGATACATCGCCACCAGCACAAACCCGATAATTCCCCCTAGAACCACGAGAATGAGAGGCTCAATTAATTTTGTGAGATTGGCCACAAGCTCTTCCACCTCTTCCTGAAACACATCCGCCACCTTCACAAGCATATTATCCAAGTTCCCCGTCGACTCCCCCACTTTCATCATCTGGGTAACAAGGGGAGGGAAATAAGTAATTCGGGCCAAGGGTTCAGTAATGGACTTACCTTCAATAACCGCCTGACGAACTTTGGTCAGATCCTTTGCAATCTGGGTATTATCAAGAGTATCAATACAAATTTCCAGTGAATCAATAATAGGCACCCCAGCACTCAGCATGGTTGAAAGAGTCCTGGTGAAGGCCCCTAAGTTACCCTTAATAATGAGCATACCAAAAAGTGGAGCCTTCATCGTAAAACGGTCCCACTGAATCTTTCCTTCTTTGGTTTTAATAAAATTGACAAAAAACATACCCGCCGCAAATATCCCTACCACAAGCAGTAAGGTGTAATTTCGGAAAAAATCAGACACATCGATCACCGTTTGCGTCACCCATGGAATTTCCTGGTTAGACTCCTTGAGCATTCCCACAAATGTCGGAACCACAAAAGTCATCAAACCAAAAATAACAATCACACCAACTAAAACAACGATCACAGGATAAGTCAGAGCAGACTTTACCTGTTTTTTTAGCTTTTCTTGTTTTTCTAAAAACTCCGCTAATTTATTTAAGATAGAATCCAAAATACCTGCAGCTTCACCGGCCTTAACAAGTGAGCAATAAAGCTTATTAAATCCCTGCTGAGAAGAAAGAGCATCAAAAAGTGATTTACCTTCCTCAACTTGCATCGAGACGTTCTTCACCACTCTTTTTAAAACCATGTTTTGCTCTTGCTTGTGCAAGATCTCAAGACACTCCATGATAGGCACACCTGCATTAATAAGAATAGCAAGCTGCCTCGTGAAACGCATGAGCTCTGCCTGTCCAAAAGGACGGGCTATACCTTTATCAACCATCCATTGGCCGAGATCGACCTCCATGAACGATGGAGGAGTGACCTTTGTGGCCCTAATATTTTGACGTCTAAGAAGCTTTTTTGCATCCCGCTCAGTTTCCGCCTCAATAGTGTTCTCAACTTTCTTTCCTTGAGAGGTAAATCCAATATATTTATATTTTGGCATATATTCTCACTACTTCTTTTTTCTTGCGGATGGATCAATTCCCAACATTCTCGACAACTCTTCCGGGTTGTTTGAAAATGTCATCGCCGTTTCAGGTGTAATGAGACCGGAATCAAGAATCTTTTTTATATTTTGGTTCATCGTAAACATTCCCGTCTGATCTTGCCCAATCTGCATTTGAGAGTATATCTGATGAACTTTATCTTCCCTGATCAGGTTTCGAATGGCCGGGGTAATTCTTAAGATTTCCTGAACAGCGATACGTCCCTTTGGCACCTTAGGCAGCAATTGCTGAGCAACAACTCCTTGTAAAACGAAAGAAAGAAGAGTTCGAATCTGCTCTTGTTGCTCGTGAGGGAAAACGTTAATGATCCTGTTAATCGTCTGAATCGTAGAGTTGGTATGGAGTGTACCGAAGACCACGTGACCAGTTTCAGCAATTGTCAGAGCTGCCTCAATCGTCTCTGGATCTCGCAACTCACCTACAAGGACAATATCTGGATCTTGACGAAGAAGTGATTTAATACCTTTAGTAAAACTCAGCGTATCTGCACCAACCTCTCGTTGATTCACAAGACACATTTTGTGCTGGTGAACAAATTCAATGGGATCTTCCAAAGTGATAATGTGGCACGCAGAATTTGTATTGAGCTTATCAATAATAGAGGCAAGGGTTGTGGATTTACCCGAACCAGTCGGGCCAGTGACGAGGAAAAGACCAGAGGCAACATCAACCATTTCTAGCAGAACGGGTGGCAAACCAAGAGCTTCAAAATCCGGAATCAGACTAGGAATTTGTCTAAAGACAGCAGCAACAGCCCCCTTGGAATAAAAAACGTTTGCGCGAAAACGGGCAAGGCCCTTAATCCCAAAAGAAAAATCTAGCTCCAAATTTTTTTCTAGTTCTGCTTTTTGTTTTTCTGTGAGGATTTGATAAATGAGTCTTTTCGTATCTTCAGGCGTAAGGCTTCCCACCTTTACTCTGACAATATCACCGCTAATGCGCATTCCAGGAGCACTTCCTACAGTAAGATGCAGATCAGAGGCTCCATTATCAACCATCACCTTGAAGAGCTGCTGGATCTGAAGGTTTCCTATCCCTTGCTCCATGGCCGTCTTGGTTTGAGTTTGGGTATTATCAGAACCAGCCATAACTTACTCCTATAATTGATCTGAAGCTGAATTTGAAACAGCTTCTTCAAGGGTCGTTAATCCCTGAGCTACTTTGGTTAAAGCACACATTCTTAAAGTCTTCATACCATCTTTAATCGCCTGACGTTTTAAATCGTCTGCCGAAGCATTTCTTAAAATGAGCTCTCTTACTTTAGGAGTCACTGCAAGAACTTCATAAATGGCCACTCGCCCTTTATAGCCAGTGTTATTACAAATTTCACATCCCTTGCCATGATACACTTTGATTTTCTCTGCCGAGGCAGGAGCAAAACCACAAGCAATTAACTCTTCAATAGAAAGTTTTTTTTCTTCACGACAATTAATGCAAATTTTTCGACAAAGTCTCTGGGCAACAATCACGTTTAAGGCTGCGACAACAAGAAACGGTTCGATCCCCATATTAAGAAGACGAGTGACAGTTGCCGGCGCATCGTTAGTATGTAGGGTAGACAAAACTAAGTGACCAGTAAGAGCAGCTTCAACTGCAATCTCACCGACTTCAAGGTCTCGAATCTCACCCACCATGATAATATCTGGATCTTGCCTCAAAAATGCTTTGAGTGCAGAAGCAAATGTTAAGCCGACTTCTTTTTTAACGTTAACTTGGTTACACCCCTCAAGGTTAAATTCACAGGGATCTTCCGCCGTGGAAATATTGCTATCAGGAGTATTCAGATCGGCCAATGCCGAATAGAGAGTCGTCGTTTTACCTGATCCGGTTGGGCCTGTCACAAGACACATACCATAAGGACGGTGAATACCCTCTTTAAATACTTCAAGTTGCTTTTGCTCAAAACCAAGTTTTGTCATATCTAGCTGAAGGTTACTTGAATCTAAGAGTCGTAAAACAATTTTTTCACCAAAGAGTGTGGGAAGTGAAGAAACCCGATAGTCAATGGGATTTGCCCCAATGAGGAGTTTAATCCTTCCATCTTGAGGCTTTCTTTTTTCAGAAATATCCATCTGGGACATAATTTTAAGTCTTGAGATCACTGAGGCCATCATACTTTTTGGTGGCTGAGCAATTTCAACTAAATTTCCGTCAATCCTCAAACGGATACGAAAAATTTTCTCGTAGGGTTCTACATGAATATCAGAAGCCTTCTTAACAAAAGCCTCGGCCAGGAGCCTATTCACAAAAGTCACAACGTCATCTGAAATATCCTCGGCCTTAACGTTTTCATCTGCTCCGGCCGAAGTTGAAGTCACTTCTTGAATGTTGTTGATCAAATCATCTACAGATTCTTTGATGCCAGCATACAACTTTTTCCAGGATGAAATATTCGTTAGGATAAATTCAACATGCTTTTTATTTAAATCTGATAACTCTTTGGTAGCACCTTCAATCACACTTGGATCAAATGTGGCCAGTGTCAGCTTTGTATTGGTTTTTTGAATCGGAATGGCACGCCACTTAACAACATATTTCTTTTTAAGTGTTTGAAGAGTTTCTGTAGGAACTTTTGCATTCCTAAGATCAATAAAAGTTAGGGCAAATCTCTCGGAGCACATCTTAGCAAATTTATTTTCATCAAAATGCGGCATAGATAAAAGTTCAAATTCATTAACTTCATCATCCTTACCAATAGAAATTCTTTTCAACTCTCTTTGAGTTGCCATACCGGAATCAGTGACAATCTTGATGAACTCGTTACGAATCATAGAACTGATAACCCTTTAATAGTATGTTTTACCTTTCGGATTTTTAAAGACTTAAGTTTAGCCTAAGTTCTCCTTCCAGAATTTCACCGCATACTCCGCCTGCAGATTAAGCATTTCTTGACCATCCCAATAAACCTTAAAGAAGAAAGGAAGAGTATGTTGGTGCGGTAAAAAGCGATAATTATAATCCCAAAAAAATTCATCTCCAGTAGTTTGGCCTTTAAAATAAAAGTCTCGAGAACAGGCATTTATAACCATGAGTTGAGAGTTCATTCGATGATAAGGTCTTAAATCTAAATGCTCCATATCAGGATTAGTCGACCTCGAGATTTGCAAGATATCGAGGGACAGCTTTTGACAGACATATTGAGTCAGTTTTGCCATCACCCCTGATCCTAAAAGTAAAAGATGAGATTGTGGGTAATCCTCTTTGAATTTCTTGAGAAGGGTTTCAACAGCAAAGTAATCAGTATTGGCCCCAGAAAAATGATTCTGGTTTAGCAAAATTGTATTAACAGCTTCCAGATGGTGAACCTCAGGGGTTAAAAAGTTTAGCTGTGATAGATAATTTTTTTTATAGGGAGAGGTTATATTGATACCGTCGTAAGTCTTTGCCAAATCCATCAGCGAGGGAAGTTGAACCTCATCTTGAATATCTATCAGATCGTAATGAATTTGGGGTCCTAGAATTTTTTTATAAATTGAGGGAGAAGCAGAATGAGCAATACCTTTTCCAATTAGTGCCAGCTTCATTCTCGACCAAGTCTTTTCTTCGCGAAATCAACATCAGATCGAATTTGATCAATCAGATCATTTACTGTCGAAAACTTTTTTTCATCTCTGATTTTGAATATAAATTCTATTTCAAGCTTTTCCCCATAAATATCTAGATTGAAATCAAAAATATTTGTCTCAACATGTATCATTTTTGTATCTTTGAATGTTGGATTATGACCAATATTGGTTACAGACTGATAAATCAT
>CANEVK010000211.1 GCA_947442115.1 Bacteriovoracaceae bacterium
CATCTTTTTCATTTCAAACTTCTCAAAAAGACCATGAGTTAAGAGAGGCCATTATTGGAGTCCAGAGAAAGCTGAATGCTGAAGAGGGGAAAGTCTTAGAAAATTTTAAGGCACTTTTCTCAATCTTAAGAAAAGAATATGTTTCAGTCAGGAAGTCCCAACCAACAAGTACTGATCACTTTCTTTCCTGATGAAAGTTTTTGAATTTCTTGTTCAGAAATACTCGAATAAAAAAATCAAGTTAGTAGAACTACTTAAACTTGTGGCATCTCTTAATGAGAAAGACATTCTTGATGCCGCCCAAAAGGGCGCCGTATGGATTCAGAAAAACAACATGGGAAAAATTCTCAGAATAAGAGATATTGAAACTGAAGTTTCGCCTCAGGATAAGATCAACTTTTATTTTGATAAAAAAATACTTTCTTATCCTGAAATTTCAAATGCAGACTGCTTGTATCAAACTAAAAATTATAGCATCTGGATTAAAGCAGCAGGGGTGCTGGCCCAGGGCACTCAAGCTTCAGACCATACATCACTTTTTAGATTTATTGAGAGGCAGAAAGGGCATGATATTTTTTTAATTCACCGTTTAGATCGTGAAACAGACGGTCTTATGATTGTCGCTCATCATTCCCAGGCAGCAGGAATTCTTGGTGAAATGTTTCAACAAAATGTGGTCAAGAAAACTTATGAGGCCATTGTTAAAGGTGGTGGCCTCATTCCAGGTCATGTGGAGCTGATTGAAAAGAAGCTAGATGGGAAGGCGGCCACTACAATTATTGAAGTGATGGATTCTGATAAAGATTTTGGCCTACTGAAGGTTGAAATTAAAACAGGAAGGCTTCACCAAATTCGCCGGCACCTTGAATCTATTGGTCACCCAGTTATGGGAGACCCCAAATATGGAAAAGGTAATAAAAACCGTGAGGGTCTTCAATTGCTGGCCAAGTCTCTGGAATTTATGGATCCCTGGTCAAAAAAAGTAGTTTCGGTCTCCCATCCCCGTTCACTCAAATTGCCTCAAAAAGACGATCAAAACTCTGTAAAAAATTCAAATATCTAAAAATACTCAAAAAAGTTTCATTTTTAAAGTTAATATGCTGCCATGCATTACCTAGGAGTATTTTATGCTTAATTACCGCTGGTTATTTTTATCAGTATTAGTATCAACATCTGGACTAGCGAGGGTCGATTTCAAGACTAAGCAGGCCCGCGTTGATTCACTCATGAAACTCCAAAAATTCGCCCCTGCTTTTGCTTTTGATACTTACCAGCGAGAGCTTGAATACGAGAAAAAAGGTCTCTCGCTTGAGGCCCGTGCAAAAAATGAAGCAGATCTTCTTGCTGACCAAATAAGAGCTCGAGTGGCAGATGCTTATGAAGCTGCTCTAAAAAAATATGAAAACGCTGAGTCTGCCAGAGAAGAAGTAAGAGCGGCGATCAATAAAGATTTATCTCTTGTTGCTCCCGGATTAAGGGATGAGTTGTCTTTGCTCGCCCATAAAACACTTGATCAAATTGAAAACGGGATTTCAAGCGAAGGTGCTGAGTTGATTAAAGTGCAGGAGAGTTTTAAAAAAGATGCTTTAAGTAGATCAGTTTTTCTTAATCAAGAATTTACTCCTGCAGCCTTTGAGTCAAATCAGAAGATGAGTAATCCACCAAATGATTCAGAAAGAAAAGAATATAATAATAAACAAGAGATTATTGAGTCACTCACATCAGAGAAAGAAAGTAGCCGTTGGGTTTCTTCAAGTAACCTTACCGTGCGGACTGCTGAAATTACTTCAACATCTGCAAACGTATCCATGCAGCTGAAAGTTTCTTTTTTAGGTGCAACAATCAATGCTGGCCCTACAATTCGCTTTAAGAAAACCTACAGTTCAAATGCCACGATTATGGCGGATGGGATGAATCCTATCTTTGCCGATGGTGGAAATTTTGATTACCACAAAAGAGATAAGAGCGGAAAAATCCTCATTAAGAGTGGAAAGCAGCAGAAAAGATACATGTTTTTTACTTGTGATGCTGATTTAAGTTTCGAAACAGACTATGAAGGCTCTGGTGGGTTTAGTTACATGGGAGTTGGGGGAAGTGCCTCTGTTACGAAAAAATTTATGAATCATGTCGACATCGCTTCTCGACGAATTGCTCTGCCTGAATATGTGGCGAATAAATCAGTTACCGTGAAATTCATTTCAGATCTTTGCCATAATGATTTTCTTAACGCGCGCTTCAGTAATTCACTAACTGTTAAAAATTCACTTGATATAATGATGAAAAGTGTTGTGGAAGGCTTAACATTCTCACACCCAAAAACGAAGTGCGCGATTGATGAGCATTGTTATGACTGGTTTAATAATGAGATTATTTCACTTGTAAAAAATAAAAATTTCCCGCGTTGCCGAGAAGAAAATGCTCGTGAGCAATACATGTCATGTCAGCTGAGAGGACTTGAAGGACAAAGTTGTCCGGTCTACGAGAATGGTAAAAGAACGTCTAACGGGCAGTGGGAGTACCAATGTGATACCGGTCTTAAATGTGTTAAATATGAAAGCCAGAGCTTTTTTCTTGGTGGAGTATTGAAGTATGCTAAAGGGAAATGTCAGGTGATTAATAAAAAAACCTACCGAAACCCTTTTGATCTTGCGAACGAAAATCGTGAGATTGAAGTTGAAATCGAATAAGCTAATCATAATCAAAGAATCGGCCCAGAAACTTTTCTGTTTCCTGGGCCAGTTCTTTTTCTGTTTCAGTATTGTTAATGACTAAATCAGATTTGCTCTTTTTATCTTCAATATCCATTTGCTGTGAAAGCATTTTCTCTGCAAGTTCAGTGGAGATTTGATCCCTTGCCTTTAGTCTCTCCAGCTGGATTGATCGGGGAGTATAAACCAACAAGATGAGGTCAAAAACCTTCTCCATGCCCCGCTCAAAGAGGAGAGGAACATCATAGAAAATGATCTGGGGATTTGATTTGAGTTCTAACTCATCATGAAAAGCTTGGGGGAGTCTCTGGTAAATATAACTCTCAATTATTTTTTTTGTATTTTCATTCTGAAACACATTTTCTCTGAGTCTTTTAAAATCAATATCCTCATTCACCATGCAAACGGGAAAATTGGTTTTTATAAAGTGAATAGATTCAGGCCATTTATAGATATTCTTCACTAATTGGTCAGCACTCACTACGGTCAAGCCTTTAGCTTCTAAAAGACGGGAGACAGTCGTTTTACCAGAAGCGATCCCACCGGTGAGTCCAATAATGGGGACTTCACTTTGATAAAGTCTTTGTTCAGAAGTCAGACGCTCATATTCTTTTTTTAATTTCATAGTTTTTTGACTTCTACCCATAGTTTTTCAAGTTCAGCTTGAGGGGTGGATTCAATTTTTCCCCCTTTCGCTTTCACTCTATCTTCGACTTTTTGAAAGCGATGGATAAATTTTTGATTGGCCTCTTTCAAGCATTCCTCAGGATTGAGATCTAAGTGGCGGGCGAGTTGGGCCACAGAAAAAAGCAGGTCACCAATCTCTTCTTTCACTCGCTTCTTATCAAATCTTCCACCAGGAGGAAGCTCTTGTTTGACCTCTTGCCACTCCTCCTCAACTTTGTGGAGAACTTGATCATAGTTTTCCCAGTCAAAATTCACCGTGGTTGATTTTTTACCAATCCGATAGGCAGATTCAAGTGAAGGGGCATGAAGATACTTGTTATCAATAGAATACTTCCTTTCCCCTTTTTCTTTTTTCTTGAGCTCTTCCCAATTCTCAAGAACCTTGGCACTTGAAAGATCATTGGATTCGTTTCCAAAAACATGGG
Source organism: Bacteriovoracaceae bacterium (assembly GCA_947442115.1). Classification (GTDB taxonomy): domain Bacteria; phylum Bdellovibrionota; class Bacteriovoracia; order Bacteriovoracales; family Bacteriovoracaceae; genus Peredibacter. The sequence continues at coordinate 3,821 of CANEVK010000211.1, forward strand.
GATGGCGGTGAATAATTTTATCCGCCAAAGTCTTGGCCACAGACTCTAGGTTGAATGAATTTGTCTCTGAGGCGATAGTCGAGTGGAGAAGGATCTGCAAAAGAACATCTCCCAATTCCTCTTCCATGAGTTTAGGATTTTTAAGCTCAGTTGCTTCAATAAATTCGTAGGACTCTTCCAAAAGATATTTTAATAAACTCTCATGGGTTTGTTCTAAATCCCAAGGACATCCTTCTTGAGGATGGCGAAGTTTTTGAATAACTTCAATACACCTAATGAGTTCTGGATAATTCAAGCCTGCTCCTTGATGATTGCCTGAGGTCTAGGAAAAGGATACCATGGTCGTCATGAAGAAACATCCTGAGATCTTTTTTGACCTCCAGACGAGCGTCAAACTAAGCGCAAAACAAGAAAAAAAACTAAAAATCTGGCCAGGGCTGGCTTCCCATGTCATGACCACAATCCTTAGAGATTCCAAATTTATCAATCAGCAATGGTTAAAAAATGTCACTACCATAAGAGTTTCTGTCCTCATTTGTGGAGAGGCTAAAATAAAAAAATTAAATCAAAATTACCGGGATAAAAATAAAGTCACAGATGTCCTTTCTTTTCCCAGCTTTTCAACTCTACGTCTGGCCCCAGGGAAGATGGATCTCTTTGGAGATGAACTCTTTTTAGGTGATCTTGCCATTTGTCATCAGAAGGTCTTATCCCAGGCTAAAGATTTTGAAATTGATTATTTCGATGAATTTATCCATCTTTTCTTTCACGGATTGATCCATCTTGTAGGTTACGATCACGAGATTTCTTTAAAAGAAGAGAAAATCATGGAGCGTTGGGAAGAAAAAGCTCTGTCATTATTTTCGAAGGCAAAAAAAAAGGGAGCCTAAGCTCCCTTTTTGTGAAAAAAATTATTTTTTTCTTGAGGCTTTTGAAAGAGCTGCTTTGAGGTTGACTCGTCCACCAGTCGCAATCATTCCGTTAAAGGCAGGAACCTTAGTCACTGACTTCATAAGAACTTCCTTAAGCTCGGTTGCAGAGAGGTCTGGGTAGTAGCTAAGAATCATCGCGGCTACACCTGATGTATTGGGAGCAGCCATCGAAGTTCCAGAGGCCATACCGTATTTATTCCCATTGATCGTAGAGTAGATATTTGAACCAGGAGCAGCAACATCAACTGTTCTTACCCCAGTATTAGAAAAACTCGACATTGAACCATTACTTGTTGTTGAGGCCACGACGAGTAAGTTTTCTGAATCAAAAGATGCTGGATATTTCAAACGTACGTCATTATTACACCAACCTGCACATCCACCAAATGGATTATTCGAGTCATTACCTGCTGAAGCAATCACGAGCGTGTTGTAGCGTTGGCCAATTTCATCAATCG
>CANEVK010000212.1 GCA_947442115.1 Bacteriovoracaceae bacterium
TCCGAGACCTAAAATTATAATTATTACGTTCGTTTGATTCATCACCATGATCCTTGAAAGTTTTATCTGACGAATCTGATTCTGAATAAGGCGGATGATCTAGAAACTCAGAGCTTTTACCCCACTCACCTTCCATAAAAGCATCTTGACCTCCATGGGAACGTTCAAATCCGTAGCTATTCTGTCCACTTTCTATCTTTTTATCATTCGTCATAATCTCTCCTCCTAATCTTTTAGAGTTCTAGCAAAAGAGATGCCTAAGTTTTAAAGAAGATAACCCCAGTTCATAAATAGGGAAAATTTCCCCAATTTTTTATCAACTGAGATATTATTTTGTTATGAGTGAAAATGATGAAAATAAAACAAATGATTTAATCAAGATTAAAATTGGTCACCTCATTAAATTTGCCCATAATTTTCAAGGCATCGAAGTCCATGTCCTTGTAAGCGGCAAATTTATTAAAATGAATTACGGCAATGAACAATTTGTAGATATTCTGAAAAAGCTGCAAGAGAAAAAACTAGAAGAAGTCTATATCAATCAAGTTGACTGTAAAAGAATTATGGCGGAAATCCAACAAGTCATTAGTTCCAAATCAGCGACTGATCAAAATAAAATGCAATCGAGTGAAAACAGTCTGGAGATTATGAAAGCTTTTGTCACTCAGATGGGTGTCACGAAAGAAGCCATTGATATATTAAATACTATTAATAAAAACACCTTGGGTGTACTCCAGCACTCTCAAAACCTCATGGACTGGATCAAACGTTTTAAAACTCAATGTTCAGATGAGTTCTTAAAATCAATTCTCACAAGTTATCTTTGCTGCCGGATCATTGACCAGTTTCCTTGGAGCTCGACATCGATTAAAGAAAAATCATGTCTGGCTTCTGTTCTTTGCGATATTAATTTATCCAAAGAAGATTTTGCTGCACTCAAAGACTATGAAGAAAATGGAACACAAATTAGTGATAAATTAAAACAACATCCCTTAGAAATAATTAAAATCCTCTCGGCCAGAAAAGATATCGTTTCTTCTGAGACAATCGTTATTATTGAGCAACACCACGAACGACCTGACGGCAGTGGTTTTCCTTATGGTATTCAAGGGCCCCGATTCAATCAGCTTTCAACGATCTTTATTGTTTCTCAACAATTTATAAATCAACTTGTTAAATGCAATTTTGACTACCAACAAAGAAAAACGATCCTCGAAACGGTCTACGAAGTTTACCGTGGCAAAAACTTTGATAAGGCCATCAGCGCTCTTGTCACAGTTGTGAATAACTAGGTAAAAATTACGGGTATTTTAAATAGTATATTGTTGGAAAATGAGCCTTCAAGTATAAACCTGGTATGCTTAAAATCTTAAGTCTCCTATTAAGTTTGCTCATCATGACTCAAGTCGGTGCTCAAGATCAGACTTTGAGTGATAGTGGTTATTTGCAAGATGAAGAAATCCTTCAGAATGAACTCTCCAGTGAAAATCAATCAAATAAAGAATTCAAGAACTTAGTTAAAAATACGATTGACCTCATGGGCCCTCATAATGACTCAGATCTGGCGGAATCCGCTTTGGAAAGTTCAAAAATGGTTAAAAACTAAATCAATTCAACCAGTTAGATTAACCTTATAAGTTATTGATAAAGCAAAATGGTCTGCAGATTTCTTCGACAGTGACAAAACTCTCACCAAAATAAAACTAATAATCAGTGACTTAGACCATTATTTATTGGCACTCCCCTTGCTGTTTAGGAGGTATGAAAAAAACAATTTTAACACTCAGTCTTTTCATTCTTAATACTCTTTCTTATGGAGCCCCAGATGCTTCACGCTCTCTAGCAAGTATCAAGCAAGAAGTCAGAGTTGATCATGCAAGAGAATTGCTTGGGAAACGCTACCACAAGAGTGTTGTTTCAAATTTTGAAAAGCATAAAGGTTTAGAAAAAAATATTCTTCATACTGTTTCAAAGCGTCTACCGAAGAAATTTAAGACAATGTCTTCTGCTGTTGCAGAAGCCATCATCAAGGAATCAAGTCAGCATGGTCTTGATCCTTATTTTGTGATGGCCGTGATCGCAGGTGAGTCGAGCTTTAATCCTCTGGCCACTGGCCCAGTAGGTGAAATTGGCATGATGCAATTAAGACCGACTACAGGTGAATGGATGGCCAAGAAAATTAAAATGAAATGGAATGGTGATAAAACTCTTCAAGATCCAGTCAAAAATATTCGCTTAGGCACTGCCTACCTTGCATGGTTACGTGAAAAATTTGATAACCACGGGCAGCTTTATCTTGCTGCTTATAACATGGGACCAAAGTCTGTTAAAACAGCACTTAATAAAAATGTATGGCCTAAAGACTACCCGATGCATGTGATGAAAAGATATATTGCCTTCTACAAATCTATCTAACCTAAAGCTGGCAAGTTTTGGTGACACGAAACTCTTCAATATCATCAATCCTTGGCAACTGAAGACTTCTCTCTTGAGCATACTGAATAAAAAGCTCAGTGGCTTTAACGGAAGGCTCCTGAATATCATGTAGTAAAATCACGCCACCTGCAGGTGGATTCTTAAGCGGAATAGGATTTTTAACATAGGTGTTTCCAACCTTTTTAAAATCAATAAACAAACCGCCTTCATTATGTACGATCATATTATTGGCCACTTCCTCAGGCGTCATACCGGGTACCCAATCGGCCGTATCCACATCCCAGAAGGCCATGTGAATACAATTATCCCCCATTAATTCGCGAGAAACTTCTTTGAGTGCATTAATGTGGTGGTAATCACTGCGAGTGCCATAATCTCCAAAAGGAAACCGATAATAATGTTTTTTATACTCATGCCCTGCTTTTTTATGCCAGGCCGCAAGTTCTAAGAAAGATTTTTTGATCTTTCCTTTCCATTCCACTTGATTGAGATCTGCTCCCCGATCATGGGTCACACCATGAGACCCAATCAGGTGTCCCTCATCCAGCATTCTTTTAATTAAGGGGAATGTCGCCTCATTAATATTAGATGTTAGAACAAAAAATAAAGCCCTCACCTGATACTTTTTAAGAATATCTAAAATTTGAGCTGTCCTCGTTGGATGTGGACCGTCATCAAAAGTCAGAGTAAATGTACCGGTTTTATAAATAGAAAGAGCTTGATAGGGCCTGAGTCCTCGATCTAATCGAGTATACTCTCTTTCTTCAGGGTATTGATCTACTCCAGCGAATGCATGGAAGGCCGACATAAGAAAAATGATGATGAGTTTATTCATCCATTTTTTATAGAACACTCTTGGGCCATAAATCTATTAAAAATTAGGCACTAGAATTGCAAGAGATTGAAATGAGGTGGTCTATGAAAAATAAAATACTCTTTTTTATTTTTACTTTACTGTTATTTCACATGGCCTCGGGTAATGGACCGACCATGGACCGGGAAATCAGAAAGAAAAAAATTCAGAAGATGGAAATGACAACTCCCCCAGGGCCAGTAAAAACCAAGGAGGAGTTAGAAAGAGAAGAAAGAAAAAAATATGAAGAAAGAAAGATGAGATGGCTGATGGAGCACGAAGCTCACTACCCCCATGATCTTTAACTAAAAGGTATACTGGGCCCCTGCCACTAAACTACGACCGGCCAGAGGAGCAATGTCTTTAAGTGTCGAGGTATGCAACCTTGCCTCTTGGTTAAGAAGATTTTTAATTCTTCCAAATAGACTCCATCGCCCGTCATTTTCAAGAATTTGATAAAATAAACCAGCATTCAGAAGCGTAAAACTTTTTGTGCGGCTTTCGTTCTCAGCTGTTTGATGTTGCTCAAAATTATATTGAGCTTCAACATCCCCACTCCAGCGGTCTTTTAATAACTCTAAACCAACTGCAACTCGAGGGGGTGAAATGCGTGGTAAATTATCCCCTGAACCTTTTTCTACACCGCGAACAAAATCAGCCTTGGTGGTGACATGCAGTGCAGACTCACCTAACCTTTTCTTACCTTCAAATTCAAGCCCATAAAAAAGGGCATCAATCTGCTTAAAACGAGAAACTTTAAGATCTCCATCGTCACCAGGAGGAGTGTCCTCATTGGTTAAAAATAACGTAATATAATCTTTAAAGTCTTGAGCAAAAAAGTTGAGTTGGGTTTGAACTGAATCCGACTTATATTTTAGACCCGTATCCAGGGCAAAGGCTTTCTCTTTTTTTAAATTTTCAGATCCCTCTTCATAAGTGCCAGAGGCCACGTGAAATCCTTCAGCAAAGAGCTCCTGAAAGTTAGGCAATCTTTCTGTATAACTTAAAGCAACGTTTCCTTGATGCGTTTCACTGAATGCATGCTTGTAACCTAATGACCCGTTATACCCAACAAATGAACGGGCCTTTCCAGCAGAAGACTCATCTTTGACATTGCCCGATTCCGCACGGGCACCAAATGAAACGGCATCACTTCCAAGACTCATTTCTTGCAAGGTAAAAAGAGAGACCACTTGATTACGCGATGTGGGAAGGTAAGCTTCCTCACCTACAGCAGAAAAATTAAAGAACTGAGTCTGAAGACCAGTGATACCTTTCACCGAAGAAAGCTCTGACATAAGTTCCAGTCGAGATTCATTTCCCTCATTGGTAAAAGTTGTGCCAACTGCACCTGATTCAAATTCTTTATGGCCATAATCGGCCTGGGCGGTTTTAAAGCGAATACTTTTGAGAATATCCCCAGCGACGTAATACTCACCGTGAAACTCTAGACGGTCTTGCTTCATTTTAATATCAACTGTTTCTTCAGCAACGGTGCCATAAAACTGATCAAAAAAGTAATAAGAAAGGCCGGCATAACCTCTATTAAAAATTCTTGAGGCCCCAATACCAGCAGTCTTTTGCACACTTCCACTATTTGTTAACTTATCGACATTCATCATTTCGCCAAGATCACTGGCCCGCTCTTTCTTATTGGGTTTAGGAATTCTCAGGTCATTGGCATTTCGATAACCAGCATCCGCATGGATCATCCATTGATCACTACCGTAATCTAATTTCGCCCCCGCACTTAAAGCATCTTGAGCGGAATCACCTTGAATTAAAATATCCTGAGAGCTTCCTTCTTCAAACTTTTTATGGATACGGTTAGTGTTCATATTCACCACACCCCCAACAGCACTTGATCCATAAAGAAGACTCATGGGTCCACGAACCACTTCGATTGAA
>CANEVK010000213.1 GCA_947442115.1 Bacteriovoracaceae bacterium
GGCCATTGGTTCGGCCTGTGGGAAAAATCCTTTCTTACTCATCTATCCCTGCCATCGAGTAGTCGGATCTCAAGGGCCAGGAGGTTTTGCTCATGGCCTTAAGATGAAAAAAAAGTTATGGGAGCTAGAAAAAAGTTTTTAGATCTGGCCCTGGCCGTCGCAATCAACTTTTTTGCCATCAATCCATTTATGGATTTGATGCTTAAAGGAATTAGGTGTTCTGAGCAAGTCACCTTTAGAGTAAACCTTCGCTACAGAACCAGTTTCAGTTTTTTCAACTTCTACTAAAACAAGAATTTTTGGTCCCATGGATTGATTATCAATTTCATAATAAACAGTACCAGCATCTTTAGCAGCATCAAATGAAGAGACTGTTTTTTCATAAACAGGATACTCAGACTGAGGGTAACACTTAGTCATTTTTTCAGTTAAGAGCTTATGCAAATCTGAAGGCGCCTTAGCAGTCGGGTAATCCTCAAGATGAAATTCTTTTTTATATTTTCCCTTTGTCATCGTTGAGCAGGCCGAAAGAAGAATGAGGGCCAGTATTGCGAATTTCATTTTTTACCTCCAGTAAAACAAGGATGTCCAAAAAGACACTTCTCATGAATCGTTTTGGCCACAGAAGGAGGAACCATAGCCTCCCAACCTGGCTCATTTTTTACAATCATTTGAAGAACTTTTGATGAATAGATATGAAGATTATTTTTATTTGGATTCTCAACATCCAAAATTTTCTTATTGCCTTTCAAATACTCAAACACATGGTGATATTTTTCAGGAACTTTTAAATTATCCAATGACTCAATATCACCTTTTTCAGATTTATAAGGATAAATATAAACTTTAACATTATCTCGGAAAAGCTGACCAAGGGCGGATAAAATTCCCCCTTCAAGATTAGAGTACTCTGTATCGGTAAAGACTTGCTGAAAGTTATATATCCCGAGCTGAAGTCCTAGGTGAGGGGCATTCAAGCGAGCAAAGTGATTGGCGAGCTTATAGTACTGAGGATAATTTGTTATCAGAGTTTTTTGTCCTAGAGCGCAGAGGAGATCCACTCGGGCCAGGAAATCCTCTTTGGTCACATCCCCTGCCTCATCCTTAATCGTAGCAATGGTAATTTCAGAAACGGCTACAACTTCTGAGACATCTTTACCAATATCTTTGGCAAAATTCTCCTGGCCCGCCTTGATCATATCAAAGCTCACCAGTGTGGGTGGACGATAAGAACCACGAACAACGAGGACATTTTTCTTATAAAGATGATCAGCAGACAGCACCACATGCCCTTGCTCATCAAATAAAATAGCATGGGTCATGCCCTGCTTAAGAAGATGAAGGTTCATGAGGCGATTATCAACATCTTCAAAAGCTTTGCCACCAAAACGAATAAAATCAACTTCAATTCTTGAAGTATCTAAATGATCCATTAATGAGTTAATGAAAGCTTCTCGATCATGCTGTAGGAAAAAACAAGCATAAATAAGGTTTACACCAATAATACCGAGAGCATCTTGCTGCAGAACATTTTGTGGATCAAGCATTCTGACATGGATGACGACTTCTGAAGTCTCTGAATGAGGTTGGTGCTGAAAGCGCAGGCCCATCCACCCATGAGAGTCATTAGTTTTTGAAAAATTAAGGGCAGAAACGGTATTAGAAAAAACAAAAAACTGATGATCTACTCCCTTGGTATCACCTAAGCGCTCTTGCAGGAGAATAAATTCCTTCTCAAGCATTTTTAGTAAACGGGATTCACAAACATAGCGACCAGAGGTTTCTTTACCATAGATAGAATCAGAAAAAATCATGTCATAGGCGGAGATGGTTTTAGCAATTGAACCACTAGCACCACCGGCCTGAAAGAAATAGCGGGCCACTTCCTGCCCGGCCCCAATCTCAGCGAAAGTGCCATAAAAACGTCTCGCTAAATTAATCTTTAGCGCTTTTTGCCTAAGGGAAAGTGCTTCGATCATTTTATCTTCCTACTCTTTAAGAACTTGATTTTGTTGATTTTTAACATAGTTTAAACCATTTATGAAGGACCATAGGAGAAATATTTATCACTCAAAGCATTAAGAGGGCATAATGATTAAGAAGAGTCATCCGATAGGAAGTCTGTAACTCTTAAAGGAGCCCCCTATGACCTTGACTATTTTTGTCGCTACTTTTTTCCTGGCCGCTTATTCTGTTCTCTCTCACCACTCAAGACGTCCGGCCTATCAAAAAGTTATTGTTAAAAAGTAAAAATCATCCCTGAGAGAGATATTTGGAGATAACTTCGTAAGTATCTCTCGAAGGTGAAGAATGCATGATTTTCTCTAAACTCTTTTGCATGAGTTGTTTTCGATGATTATCTAGTCTGTTAATCATAGAAAAACTTGCTGAAGCTCTTGAAGCGACCTGAGGATTAAACCGGTCAATGTGTATAATTCTGTCAGCCGTGAAATCATAGCCATTTCCATTTAATTGATGAAAGGCCACAAGATTATTTCGAGCAAACTGCACATACAAAGCACGCAAATAATTCGGAACCTGATTTAAGAAAAGCGGATCCTTTTCAAGGATGAGAAGTCTTTCGATTGAATCAGAGGCCGGTGAATGGGAAGCAATCGCCCCAAACCACTTAAGCATCACAAGTGAGTCATGCCCCCATTTCTTGTAAAAACTTTTTATCGCCGGATGATTAAGATCAGCACCCATTTTTATAAATTGAGTAAGACCAAAAATTTCTTCCGTCATATTGGTTGCAGACTCATAATGATGATCTAAACGTCCGAGCGCAGAGGAAGTGCCAGAGGCCACCAGGTAACTCAAAACTTGATTTTTAAGAGCTCGGTTTCCATAGCCTACAGGGGTAAGATCAAATTGGATGGCAGCAGACAACTTCGAATGTTGCTCTAAAAACCAGTCTTGAAAGGTAAGCCCAATAGCTTTTTTGAGCTCATAACTTGCCTGATGAATATGATCAAAAGATGGATGGAGAATCTCTTGGGCCATGGTATTTTCAGACGGAAGCTCAAGCAAATAGGATTTAAAAGAGTTATCTATGGCTTCATCAAAAAGTAATTCACCTAGAGATGACTTAAAAGCATGAGGAAGGTCTCCTCCAATCGACTTAGAATTTTTAAGCGAATTGATGTTTTGATGGAGCAGATGCTCGTAAACTTTTTGTGTCGCCTCATAACGGCAATAGGGATCAGAATCATACTTCATTAAAAAGTAATATTCATCTAAACTACGCTCATATTCTACATAAACTGGGGCGGAGAAGCCACGATTGAGCGAGAGAACAGGTCTTTCAGGAAGTTGAAAATTAAATTTTTCAGAAAGTTTTGTCATCTCTATTTTCTTTTCTTCAACAACTCCATTCTCAGATATGAAAGCTATATTTATAGGCATATGAAGAACATTCCCCTCAGGAACCTTATGAGTGGTCGGTGGATAGATTTGATCAATTTGTAATTCAAACTGCCCCTCATGAAATTTAGCATTAAATTTCAAGGTTGGTGTACCAGGGCGAGAGTACCAGTTTTTAAATTGTGATAAGCTTTTGCCAGAGGCCAATTCCATCGCGTGGATAAAATCTTCTGTGGTGACTGCCTGACCATCAAAAAGTTCAAAATACTTATCCATGCCTTTTCTAAAACTCTCCTTACCAATGAGAGTCGAAATCATTCTTATAACTTCCGCGCCTTTTTCATAAACTGTTCTAGTATAAAAATTGTTAATTTCTATATAACTTGAAGGCCTGATGGGATGGGATAAAGGACCAGCATCTTCAGGGAACTGACCCTCTTTCAATAAGCGAACATCCTCCAGTCTCTTCACGGCGCGAGAGAGCATATCAGAAGAAAATTCTTGGTCTCTATAAACAGTTAATCCTTCTTTCAGAGTTAATTGGAACCAGTCACGACAAGTAATACGATTTCCCGTCCAATTATGAAAATATTCATGCCCTATAACGCCTTCAATATTTTGAAAGTCATGATCTGTAGCACTCGATTCATCGGCCAGGGTATAAGTGGAATTAAAGATATTTAAACCTTTATTTTCCATCGCCCCCATGTTGAAGGAATCCACGGCAACGATCATGTAAATATCAAGATCATACTCAAGTCCAAAAGTATCCTCATCCCACTTCATCGCCTTTTTTAAAGATCTCATCGCATGAGGAGTTTTCTTTAAATTTCCCTTATCCACATAAATCTCAAGATCTACTTTCCGTCCTGATTTTGTTATGAACTGGTCATGGGTCACATCAAAGTCCCCTGCAACCATAGCAAATAAATAAGAGGGCTTAGGAAACGGATCTTCCCACTCCACAAAATGTCTTCCCTGAGGCAACTCGCCTGCAGACAATCTGTTTCCATTGGAAAGCAAAAATGGGAAACGTTCACGATCTGCGGACATGCGAGTTTTAAATTTTGCCATCACATCAGGACGATCAATAAAATAGGTAATTTTTCTAAAGCCCTCTGGTTCACATTGTGTGCAGAATTGGTCACCAGATTGATAAAATCCTTCACAGGCCTTGTTGGCAACGGGATCAATTTCATTTTCGATTTCTAAAATAAACTCATCTTCTTTGACATTAAGGATAACAAGCTTATCTTGAGAAAGTTGATAATCTTCATTTTTAAGTTCTTCACCATTGAACTGAATTTTTTTAAGAACAACCTGTTCTCCGTTGAGCTCAAGATGGGTCGGTTTATTTATAAATGAGCTCGACTTAACGATTTTCATCTTATTTTTAACGATCGTCTTATCTTGAAAAATATCAACATTCAGTTCCACTGACTCAATGAAAAAAGAAGAAGGCCTATAATCTTTTAGATAAATTGTTTTTGCTTGTTGAACTTGCATGTCATACCTCAATATTTATTTCATAACCAGTATGGGCCCGAACATTAAATACACCTGAATCAAAAATTAAATACTGTCCCTTGATCCCAACTAGCAAGCCTTCAATTGTTTTATTTTTATCTAGTGAAAAAGAGCTGACTTTTTCTGGATAAGTCTGAACAGGATAATTTAATGTCACTTCATTTTCTTCGAGTATTTTATATTCAAAAGTGGAAATCTCATCTTTTACAAGGGCCAAAAGTTTTTCTTTCCAGTCCTGCAAATCAATTTCTGGGGCTTGCCCTTTAAGCATTTTTCTCCAGTCAGTTTTATCTGATATA
>CANEVK010000214.1 GCA_947442115.1 Bacteriovoracaceae bacterium
AAGAATGAAGGTTCTAAATTTTTTAGCAACCTCTTGATTAAAAATTCCTTCTTTTTGAAAAAATTCAAAGGCATCAGCATCAAGAACTTCTGCCCATTTGTAGGAATAATAACCGGCCGAGTATCCACCGGCAAAGATGTGAGAGAAAGAAGTCGAAAGACTTGTTCCAGAAATTTTTGGAAACAAACTTGTCTTGTCTGCAATTTTAGTTTCAAAATCAGGAATATTTTTAACTTCTCCAGGCGCGACTGTATGGTAGGCCATATCCAAGAAAGCAAAAGACAATTGTCTTAGGGTTCCTAAGCCTTCAAGAAATTTGCCACTGGCCTTAATTTTTTCAATAAGGTCATTGGAAATTTTCTCACCGGTTTCATAGTGATAAGCAAATAGATCTAAGCAATCCTTTTCTAAAACCCAATTTTCCATGATTTGAGAGGGAAGTTCTACGAAATCCCAGAAAACGTTTGTACCAGACAAATCTCTGTACTTACATTTTGAAAGAAGTCCATGGAGAGCATGACCAAATTCATGATAAAGAGTGAGCACTTCATCTAGTGAAAGTAATGAGGGCTTCGTTTTTGTCGGCTTGGTAAAATTACAAACGATCATGATATGGGGACGCTCCACCTGCCCATGATACATCCCCTGCTCTTTAATTCCCGACATCCACGCCCCGCCTCTTTTTGTTTGGCGAGGAAAGAAATCAGTGTAGAAGAGACCAATAAACTGCTGCCCATCCTGATCAAAAACTTCGAAAGTTCGAACATCATCATGATATTTAGGAACATCAAAAACTTCTTTAAAACTCAGGCCATAAAGTTTTTGCGCCACTTTAAATATTCCATCCACGACATTTTCTAATTTAAAGTATGGACGAAGCATTTCATCATCAAAATTAAGCTCACGCTTTTTTAAGATTTCAGAGTAATAAGCTGAATCGTATCGCTGAAGCTCTTCGATTCCATCTAGTTCTTTAGCAAGGACCTGAAGTTTTTGAACCTCTTTTTCTGCATGGGGTTTTGCTTTAACAAAAAGCTCCTCAAGAAAATCCATCACCTTTTTAGGCGACATCGCCATTCTTTCCTCAAGCACATAATCGGCATGAGTATTAAAACCTAAAAGTTTTGCTCTCTCTGTTCTGAGAGTTAAAATCTCTTTAAGGTTTTCTTGATTATCAAACTTATCATTGAAAGCTTTTGAAGCATTCGCCAAGAAAAGCTTTTTTCTCAATTCTCTGTTCTTAGAATAAGTGAGAAAAGGAATAATCATTGGAGCATCAAGTGTGATACACCATGATCCAGCTTTGCCTTTTTTTTCTGCACACTCAGCCGCTGATTCAATAAAAGAATCTGGTAAGCCATCGAGATCTTTTCTATCTGTGATCTCTAGGAGATATTCATTCGTTGCTTTAAGAACATTTTGTGAAAACGTTAAGGAAAGTTTGGCCAGTTTTTCATCTAACTCTCTCATGCGCTCTTTTTCACTGTCAGCAAGTAAAGCTCCACTCCGCACGAATGACTTATATGTTTTTTCAATGATCATGAGCTCTTCTGCTCCTAAACCTTGATTAAACCTCGATTCGTAACAAGCTTTCACTTTTGAGAAGATCACAGGATCTAATGAAATATCATTGCCAAAACGAGTAAGAGTTTCTGACATTTGTGGAGAGATTTTTTCTAATTCCTCAGAGCATTCAGCGGAATGAAGATTAAAGAAAATACCGGCAATATAATCAACCTGCTCAGTGATATCATTCTTTTCTACGATCACATGCTGAAAATTCGTCGCAGGATTTAATTTTAATTTTTCTAGTCCAGCTCTTGCTGTCGCCATAGATTCTTGAAGTGCAGGTAGAAAATGATCCGGCTTAACGACATCAAAAGGATAGGCCCCGTATCTAGCGCGAGGTTTTTCGAGAAGTGGATTTTGCATAAAAATTCCTCAATTAAAAAGTTTTCGATGAAGACCAAACAACTTCACGACTATCACTAGCCAAATGAGCAGAAAGGCCCCCATCATCATATCAAGGATAAAAGAGGATTGAAGATAAATTAATAAAACGGCGATGGAAGCTTTTGACGCTCGATACACGAGCATATCAGTGAGATATTTCGCGCCATACTTTTGTGCACTTGCTAAAGGCTGATAAAGCAATTCCTTACCTGCACTAAAAAAAGAGTAATCAGCGGCTTTAAAATAGATATAAAGGCCTGCAATTGGCCAGAGACCAATATGCCCTCCTAAGTTCATCAAAAGCAAGCAAAACATGTAAGACAATGGAATAAAAAGATGGAGCCTTTTCTCTGTGATTCGAGGAAGAAGAATGGGCAAAACAAGAAATTGAAAAAGAAAAGTTAGAGCATTGGTCCAAGTATAAACATCACCAAGATAAGAAGTTCTTAAATCCGCTGTAGGAATAACTTTTTCAAAGGCCAAGTTAAATTTAAAATCGGCAATATTAATTATAAACTGGGCACTGGCGACCATAGCGCAAATAAGTAAAACATAACGACGAAGATCTGGTGTATCAAGTGATGAAACGGGGCTTTTATTTTGCTCTGTAAAAGATTGCAGGGACTGAGTGCCGAGAAAGAATATAAAGGGAATAATGACAAACAAAACACCCACATCGAGTACGGCACGGGTTCCATATCTAGAACTCAAATAACTGGTGGCAAGCCCACCAAGAATGCCGCCTAAGCTTCCAATCGCCCCGACTGGACCTACGAGAAATTTAAAATCTTCTTTTTTAAAATAATTATTAGCGTATCCAAGAAGTAAGTGAACTTGGATGACAATACAGATCTCTTTCCAGATAAAAGATAAATAAGCGAATATTTTATTTTCTTGTAAATGACTGAGATTTCCACCAAAAAAAATCAAGGCAGAAAAGAGACTCGCGTACATGAAGACTTTCTGAACATTTTGATTTTTTTGAAGACGGTTACAAAGATAAATACTTAAAGAAAGAAATGCCACCGCCCAGACCCAAGCAGCCGGTGTGGACTTTGCCCCATAGGCTTCAAAGAAGAGAGAAGTGGTTGAGGCCCGAATCAGAGGATAATTAAAAAGTACAAAAAAATAGGCCAAAAAAAAGAACAGCAGGTTCTTTTTGAACGAGGGATCACTCTTTTTTAGTAGAGAAATAAAACTCATTCGGTTTTAAGGTAGGTATCACCTTTCTGTATTTCTTCAAAATCATGTTGATGCTCAAATTTTGAAAAATCAAAAGATGTCGTAAAATGAGAGTTTTTAATATCTGATGAGCAAAGAGTTTTCATAAAATTAAAAAACTTCTCTCTGGTTTCACCACTCATCAAATGTTCCATCAAGCAAGAATCTCTATGGGCCGTCTCTTCATTCACTCCGATAATATCTTTTAAAAAATAATAAAGAAGTGTGCGCGAAGAAAGAATGCCATGAACAGCCTCGTGGCCACTAGGAGAGAGCGACAAGAACTTACTATCATCTTCTAAGACGAGGTCACGTTTTTTCAAATTTGTTAAGGCCGTGGAGACTGAGCCCTTAGTTAGACCCATCTCATGAGCGATATCAGTGACTCGGGCATAGCCCTTAGACTCTTTAAGCTTATGGATGGCTAAAAGGTAATGAACCATTGAGTGAGTAAGATCATTATCATGAGTGTGTTGAATTTTTTCTGGCATAGCCCATAGGGTACTTTTCCCCTAAAAAACCGTCAAACGATAATTATTCTTTGCACTTAGATACAGCCTAAATAGACGACAAAAACCTTCAAGCTCTTGAAAGTTCGTACAACTGGAAGTGGGATTTTCTTCCCTCTGAGTCTTATCAGTGCCCCATGATAAAATAATGGAAGTTTTTATCTCAAAGGTGCTTTATGAAATATTCGCTTCTTTTAGCTTTGATGATCTTTTTTCTTAATGACTCATTAAGAGCTCAATCTCTGAATGAATCTTTTGAAACCTCAGGTAATCTTACTGATCAGCAGGCCAAAGATGCTAAAAACTTTGTTCACCAAGGCCGGAAAGATGGCATCATCACAGACAGATGCAGCGAGAATAATCTAGGGACATGCAACATAAATGATGTGAACTCACAGGCAGCTGTCTTTAAGGGAAACTTTGGGCAGGCATTAGAAAATAATATTGGGAAGCTTTACGGTCTACTTTTTGGGGCCACAGGATTTATGTCTGGAGGTGGGCCAACTGTTGGAGTTGTCAGTAAGAGTAATAAAGAAGCTCCTGGAAAATTTCTTAAAGATGGTAAGGAAGTGAAAAAATCAGAGGCAGCTGATCAAAAAACTGATTATTGTATTTTTGCGGCCATGGGATATGAATTTCTGAGTACTTATATTCAGCAAGGTCTGCAGTCAAAAATTGAAGAAAGCTTAAAAGAAGAGAAAGACCTCCAACTTAAATCACTCGTGGCCCTTAAAAAAACTCATGAGGCCAGAAGAAAAACAAGCCTCTATCAGGGAAGTATCTACGCGGCCACAAGTGGCTGTTACATTGCTCGTGCAGCACTCTCTCAAGGTCGAGTCGTAATGGATTGGAAGTACTGGGCAAAGATGTCTGCCGCCGCAGGACTATCCACGCTGTACTATATCAAGGCTAAAAAACATTTTGATGCAGCAAAAAGTGTGCAAACAGTCATAGAGGCCCTCCCATCTGTGGGTGATTGTAATCCATGGACCAAGACTGCGTGTTTCTGCGCAGAAAAAACTTCGCAAACTCTTTACCCAGATAGTTATCAGGAAGTTTGTATTTTAAATAAGGGCCAAACAGATCCCAACAAAGTCGCCATCGGTTGCGGAGTCATGAAAGATGGGAAGATGGAATATGATAAAGACTGTAAATGTAAATCTAGCAATACCTGCTTTAAGCCAAATATCTCAAGTCCATCCATGAAATTTGGACTTGGAAATAATATGATGAATATGGCCAACAGAGGCTACGATTTAATGGGTAATGGTGATTTTGATTCAGGAGCTTTTGATTCCTACGCGCTCCAGTCAGGAGCTTACGCCTCCAAAATCAAGGGAAAAATTGAACCTAAAGATATGCCTAAAGTAAGTCTCAACCAAAAAGAGAAAGAAATTGCAGATAGCATGAAAGGCTTATTACCTGAGTCAGTGGCTGGATTAGTGGCCAAATCTCCTTCTATTACACCACCTGGTGGTTTCGGAGACAAA
>CANEVK010000215.1 GCA_947442115.1 Bacteriovoracaceae bacterium
ATACTCGGCTTAAATTGAAAATTAGTCGGAATTCCAGCTCGGGAAAACTCTAAGGCCATCATTCTCCCATATTCATTCATAGATGATCTTAACTTCATGTTTGGAAGCTCTACATTGAAGGTGAAGGGTTTATTTCCAGTAAACTCTCCGATCCATGAGGAAATATTTTTAAAACACTTTGGGAGTACTTCTACAACATAAGAATCATCTACAGGATTAAGCTTGACCTCGAGTTTGAGGTATCGATTTTTATTATTAATATTGGTTTCTATCTTTTGGATGGAGGTCTTAAAAAGATTCATCTCATTAATCATCTCTCTTCTGGCCTGATCGTAAGATGAGTAATCTAAGGGCTTAGTACACTCTCTTTCACTGGCAACTTCCTGGTAAGGGATCATAGGTGCGCAAGCATAATTCGAAACATGCATCATTTTCTTAAGCGGTTTTTCCAAAATTCTCATGGAAGAAACTTCACTCAAATACTTTTCATCAATAGGTGATGAGACGATGGCCCTGACTTTTCCACGGTAGTCAAAGACAGGGGCGCCAGCATTACCTGTCGTAAATTCACATCCAGCAAGAGTCATCACAGGCGAGTATTCATGATTGGCCAGGGGATTAAAGTAGGATAAATGAACAGACTGACAATCTTCAGATTTTCTTATGATTCCCTGATGGTCATCAATTTGGTCAATACTCCAAACGTAGAAATGATCTAAATCTGACATTCCTGTTCGAACTGGTGATGCAGTTCTTCTTCTTTCTAATGAGTTCAGCTCAAGATAAGAAACATTGCTTCTCCACAAGAAAGGTTCTTGAGAATTAATTTCTGCAACATCTATGACTTTTTTGCATCCTACTCTTTGAGGTTTTTCATTGGTTTGAGCAAAGAAGAAAAACACCTCTTTATCGCATGGTAAGTCCTTAGAACGCAAACGCTCAGGCAGACAACTTGTGGCCGTTGCCACAATATTATTTTCAACTAAAAATCCCGTGCAAAATTTGAGCTTTCCCTTATTTAAAACAGCAATTTTAGTGATGTAGGTTGGACATGATCTTTCTGAACCACAAAAAAGCTCTTGTTGATTTAAAAGTGTTTCTAATTCACTGGCCTGTTGAGGCTCCGACTGACGAGAGCTGGTGTTTTCTTCTTGCGCTTTTTTGCCACAACCCATGAAGGCTAAGCTTAGCAGAGGCCATAATAGGTAAAACCGAAAATTGGCCATCATCAGTAACTGGCCCCTGACTTACGCAAATGAACCATAGGCTTGGCTTCAGTATTCATCAAATATGAAGCCTTCACTTCAGCGAAAATAACTTCATGATCCCCAGGCTTAGTCGACGAAACCATCACACATTCAAGAGCGGCTTTAGCAGCTTCAAGAATAAGTCCCTGGTTTTCTCCAATAAAATGTGGAATTTCTTTAAAAGGATTAAGCTCAGGGTCATACCCTTTCCAAAAATGCTTTAAGTAATTTTTATCGTGCTCCCCAACAATATTGATCGCAAAGGGTGAACCAGATTTAATTAAGTCATAGGCCGGACGCCCTGGTTTGATGGCCAGAGAAATAAGCAAAGGATCAAATGAAACTTGTTGAACCCAGCTTGCGAGGTAACCATCTGTAACCTGGTTACTGGCCTGATAAACAGTGACTATAAAAAGACCTGAAGGTATTTGACCCACTGAAGCAGCTTTCTCATTTTGCAACATAAGCCCTCAATTTCTTTTGAAACATATTTAACCTTATCGAGCGCGGAGCATATTTGTCAAATGAGGTACCTCATTTTGAGAAATTTAGGGGAATATTTTCAATATTTGGATAAATTTTGCCGATAAGTTTAACCACTTGAGTCCTACGCCCCTAGACTTTAAAATAAGGGAGTGGATTTTATCTCATCGTGTAGCAGAGAGCTTACCAGGAGGATTTTGTGGATAAGAAGAAAATGGAGCATTTTAAGGGATTGCTACTGAAGCATCGTCAGCAAATCCTTAATGTTGGACTCCTTAATAAATCTGAAGACTTACATGTTTCTGAAGAGGACCTTTCTGATGAAACAGACTTAGCTTCCTCTCTCATCCAACAACAAATCAACTGCACCATTCGGGATCGCGAATACGCCAAACTTCGTCGAATTGATGCCGCAATTGATCGCTGTGAGGATGGAACTTATGGTCACTGCGATGAATGTGAGGAAGAAATCGGAATGAAGCGCCTTGAGAACCAACCATGGGCCGAACTTTGCATTCAGCATGCGGAAGAGAAAGAAAAAGAAGAATCACAAATTTATCGCCAAGCTTAATTTTATTAAGAGTTTAAGCCTCCCTTTGGGAGGCTTTTTTTTTGCCTTTCAACCAGATGTCCAAGCTTTTTACAGTTTTCCATTTTTCAGACATTTCTTGCTTCAATTAATGATCTAAGTCTTTGAATAGTTAGTTAGTCCATTGGCAAGACCCTTGCTCTAATCTTTACACGGAAGAGGTAGTTTTAATCTTCCTTAGAACAAAACGTGGTAAGGGATAGAAATGAAAAAAGCAGCTCAAAAAGTTCTTGGACTGGCCCTCACAATCCACCTCTCTTTAGGAGTGGCTTTCGCGCAAAGTTCACTGGCCTTTAATCCTGAACTTCTCGTTTCACGTTATGCAAGCTGGGGGATAGACCCGGATAAACATCTTGCTTCAATTAACCTTAAAGATTCTTGGGCAAAATTTAAAAAGAATAAAGAAATCGTCGTGGCGGTGGTTGATACTGGTATTCAGGGCGATCATCCTTTTCTTGCAGGTAACATCCATGTCATCAATGGAAAAACCTCTTCAGGAAATTACGGTGTCGATTTTTCAGGTGAGAAAGTGACAAACACACCGTTTGATCAGCATGGTCATGGGACTCACGTTGCAGGAATTGTTAAGTCTATTTTTCCAGATGTAAAAATTCTTGCTCTTAAGTATTACAATCCTAAAGCTTCTGGTCAGGCCAATTTAGATGCCACCATTAAGGCCCTTCAATATGCTGTTGATCACAATGTTGATGTGATCAATTATTCTGGTGGTGGTCCTGAGGCTTCTGTTGAAGAATTAAGGGTCCTTAAAGCAGCAGAAAAGAAAGGTATCCTTGTTATTGCAGCTGCAGGGAACGAGAGATCAAACATTGACAACAAGCGACACGCTTACTACCCAGCTTCATATGGACTTTCAAATATTATCACTGTTGGTGCTCATGATGATGGTCTTAATATCATTCCTTCATCCAACTGGGGAAAAAACTCGGTGGATATCGCAGCTCCAGGCCACAGAATTCGTTCGGCCATTCCTCAGCATGGAGCCGGTTATATGACAGGAACTTCTCAGGCAACTGCATTTGTTACTGGAGTTGCGGCGATGATTAAATCAAAATATCCGCGGATGAAATTTGATCAAATCAAAAATATTATTCTAAGTTCCTCTCTGAAAGTTAAAAACTTTGAAGGTAAAATCCTTGGAGCAGGAAAACTTGATGCAGGAAGAGCGATTGAGCTTGCTGACACAGTTAATGAACAACTTAAATCAGTTGCGACAAGATCTGTGGCGAACCACTAATTAATAAACTACAATCTTTGGATGAAGAAAAATTTCTACGATTTTCTTGCCGCCATTCTCGCGGGAGGGATCTATGCTCTATCCTACCCCTCTTTTCTAGGAGATGCTCTCTGGTTTCTCATTTTCCCTTCTTTAATTCTTTTTTTATGGAAACTTGAAGCATCAAACTTAAAAAAATCAATCTGTATTATATTTGGTTTTAATCTCGGTTTAAATTTTATTGGCTACTATTGGATTCCTCATACATTAAGAGAATTTGGCCAACTCCCCTACTTAATTTCTATCATCATCGGAGCAACAGCTTCCTTGATCCTGCAACCTCATTGGTGGATTTACGCTTTATGGAGGCACTTTAGGCCAAAGAAAGATTGGACCTCTCAGTTTTATCTTTTGCTCAATATTTTTTTGATTGTTATGATGGAAAGGTTCATCCCTCAACAATTTCCGTCTTATGTAGGAAGTCCATGGATTAAACTTGCTCCATTCTTAGGGCTTGCTCCAATCTTTGGAGTCATCATTTTTAGTTTTATAACTTTTTGGATCAGCTTTGAAACAATGATTCAAATTCAAAACAGAAGAGTTCGGTATCCTGTATGGATTTTTTCTTTAATTTTTCTGATCTTCAATTTTGTCCTTAGAATTGAAAAGGTGACAGGTCCAGAAGAGCTCCCCATTCGAATTGTTCAGGCCAACATTGGAAATTTCCTTAAAATTTCATCTGAAAAAGGTGATCAAAATTCATTTGAATCAATTGAAAGAACATATCAAGAGCTCACGCTTAAAAAGAATGAATCTGCCCCCAAACTGATTATTTGGCCCGAAACGGCTTATGCAGATACTTTTTTAGGAACAGAAACAAAACTTAGCCCCTACTTTTTAAAAATGATTGATGAATTGAAAGCGGAGCTCTTGATTGGCGGATACGATCAAGATCCTATGAAATCCCCTTTTGAGTTATTGGAATCAGTATTTAATTCATCCTTACTCTTAACTGATAATAAAGTGAAATCGGTCTATCATAAAAATATCCTTATTCCCTTTGGAGAAACCCTCCCCTTTGGCCCTTTTAATAAAACAGTTGTTTCAATTGTGCCTACCATTTCTCTTTTCGCCCAAGGACATGGGACACCCATCATGGAAACAAAATCAGGATATCGATTTATTACACCTATTTGTTATGAAATTTTAGATTCAGATTATGTTAGGAATCTTCTTAATCAATGGGGTGGTAATCATTTTATTGTGAATCATACCAATGACTCTTGGTATGGTGACACGGCCGAACCCTACCAACATCTTTTCCTTTCAAAATGGAGGGCAATAGAGTTTCAACTTCCCCTTATCCGAAGCACTAACACTGGCATAAGCTCTGTTCTATATAATGATGGTAGTGAATCTAAAAGATTATCAATTAGTGAAATAGGTATCTTGGATCTAAAAATTGCCCTTAAAAAGTCTCAGGAGACACTCTATCAACGATGGGGCATCTTAAACTTTTTATTTCTTTTTTTGATCCTGATCGGATTTATTTGGTGGCTTGAGAAGATTGAAAACCGGCCTTAAATAAATCGTGGAGCCTGAGCACTCCTACAAAT
>CANEVK010000216.1 GCA_947442115.1 Bacteriovoracaceae bacterium
CTAAACTTGTTGCTAGAAAGATGAGAACAATTGTTACAATAGTAACAATTGTTAAGATGACTTTCTTATTAAATTTATCGGCAGCGTACCCTCCAAGTAAAGAACCCATAATTGTTAGAATACTGGCGGGAAAAGCCAAAAAAGTACCGATAGTGGCCTTATCAAACCCTCGATCGAATAGAAATGGGCCCATTAATCCGGTAAGGCCTCTTTCTGCTGAAAGTACTGTTAGTGCAAATAAAAATCCAATAAAAATACTTTTTTTCCATAATGCTTTTTTGAAATTAGAAAAAAGAGTATTGAAATTCATTGTTCCATATGTCGCTGGCGCATTTTTTAAAATTTTTGTCTGTGCTGCAAAAAAACCAAAAATAAAAATGACCGAAATTAAAAGAGCAATGACTGTATTAAAACTCAGATATTTAAGCATCAGAATGGTTCCACCACCAAAAGCTGAACGACCAAGAAATTGTCCAATTTGCATCCATCCATTAATTTTTCCGTGATCAAGTGGACTCGTGATAGAAATAGCTAAAGCATCAATTGAAATATCCTGGATGCTACTAAAAAAAGCGTGTAGTAAAAGAATATTTAAACAAAGATCAAAATCCAGTTTTAAGTCGAGAAAAAGTAATGGGACAAGGGTAACACCCATCATGATTTGGGCGAAAATCATCCAGCTGTGATAACTGAGTTTAGGAGATTTAAAAGTATCTATGACTGGTGCCCATACAACCTTAAGAGACCAAGGAATGATAAGTAGCGAAGTGAACTTTGCAATTAGTTCAATACTTAAGGCTTGTTCCCTTAAGATCGTAGGTAAAGCAACATAAATAAGGCCAATAGGAGCTCCTTCTGTAAAATACAAAAGAGCAAAGTAGAGTTTTTTCTGGGCTAAATGATCTGTTCCAGTGCTCGATATTGTCATGTAATTACCTGGGCTTAGACCTTATTAAAATTCTTTCCAATAACCGACCAGGACAGTATGTTATTCAATAATTTTATCTAAGGAGATACCATGAGATCAAATCTATTTGTGTTTTTCATCTTATTTCTTAATGTCTCTTTAATCCAAGCAAAAACGATTGTCTTTCTAAATGGTGGTCCCGGATTTAATTCGGAACCTGAAAGAAATATCCTTGGACCATATTTCAAGTCAAAAGGTCATGAGTCATTTTTTTGGAATGAGCCTTCTGAGCTTCGTCCGAAAAAAGAGAGTCTAGTCTTAGGTAATGCTTTTGAGTTGGCAACAGAAGATGCCAGCTTATTTCTTAAGAAGATTTGTGCAGATAAATATAACCGCAACTTGCCATGTGAATTGACACTTATAGCGCATTCATTTGCCGTTCACCATGCAGTTCGCTTAGCAGAGAAACATGCAAACGCAATTAAAGAGATCATTCTCATTTCTCCAGCGATCAATGTTAAAGATGCAGACAAAAACATATTTCTCGTTGCAGTTAAAGGCTTAATCGACGAGGGCCATCCTGAAGTGAGTAGCGAACTCGCTGCAATAATTCCTGAATTAGAAGAAGGTTTTGATAAAACTAAAATCCAGGCTTTTATGCTAGCTACCCAGTATGCTTCTATCTTCACTAATTATTGGAGTGATTTAAATCTCATGCAGCACTACTTTTCATATTTGAAAGAGGAGTTCAGTTTTGATTTTAAGGGCTTTTTTGCAGTAAGAGAATCAATGCCTCTTGTTAATAAAGATCCTTCTTCCAAAATCTCTATACCGACCCAGGTTTATTTTGGAGAATGTGACCCTATTGTATTGGCGGATCAACAGCTACCACTGTTAAGAAAATATTTTGCTTCTTTTGACACTCATATGCTTGCAAAGACGAAGCATTATTCGCATATAGAACGAATGCTCGACATCAAGTTTTAATATATCTGTGAGCATGGTTTCAATACTTTTCAATTAAATGATCAAGCTCCAGGGCCGAGCTAAAGCCACTTATTTTAATTAATCATTACTTTCCTAATATAAATCCTCATCCTTTTTTATAAGGGTATCCTTATAAAAGTGAGGATCAGGATTTGTTCGCTGTAACGATGAATTTATTGCAAAACAGGGGCACGTGTTCTTTGGCAGCTTCTTGAGTGTATTCCTTGAAGAATTTTTTAGCCTCAAATTCATTTCCAAAAACTTCTCCATAAAATGAGAGACCACTCACAAAGCGCTCCTTCCATTGTTCAACTTCTAAAACGCGACTCCTTCCCTGGAAGTTCATCACTTCGATTTTACATGCAATATTTTTAAACCCTGTTTCAAACAACAGCGAGGGAAGATAGCGCGCAACTTGTAAATCTCCATTAAATGCTTGCTTCACTTTCTCAATTTTTTCACGCAGTAGAGGTGACGTTGTCCCCAAATTTAAGAAGACTCCATCAACGTCAACAATATGAATTTTCCCTCCTTCGTTTAACGCTTGAAAGAAATTTTGGATTGTTCTTTTTAATTGCTCCTCGCCAAGGTGATGGGCAACAAGGCGATTAAAAATATAGTCATACTTATCTTTTAAATGATCCCTCACAATATCGTGTTGAAAGTATTTTGAGGAAATATTTTTTGTATTTTCTTGTGCGTAGCTAAGGCTTTGTATGCTTTGGTCGCAGCCACTTACTTCGATCTCAGGAAACTTTCCCTCAAGGAAACGACAGAGTATACCAGAGCCACAACCTGCATCTAAAACTTTCGCTCCAGGAGGAATGTCGATGCCTTTTAATTCATCTTGAATAGAGAATTGATCAATATTTGCCTGATCATCCAAGCGTTTTTCTTCCCATTTTCCTTGCAGTATGTAGGACATCATTTGCTCCTTATTCTTTGACAACCACCTTCTCGGAATATCAAACCAATAAATAAACAAATATATATAAAATCGGAGGTTAAGCAATTGCCAAATATTCCGATTAGCATCGAAGCTAAGGAGGAACTTGTGGATTTAATCGCAGAAATTGAAAAAAAATATCAGTTTGTTTTATTAAGATCACCCTATGAACTCATGGGCCTTAATATGGTCAGCGAATTATTTCCTAAAATCGTAAAATTCAAAACGGATGGTTATCGTCAGGAATACGGAAAATTTGTTTTACCTTTTGATGCCTCCGATTTTGTGGCTTCTCATCTTTTATTATGCGAGAAAAAAAAAGGAGGATCACTAGAACCAGTTCTGGGATTTAAATCAGTGACGCTTGAAAAATGCGATCAGCATCGTATTCATTTTCCAATGCTCAATATGCTCGATGGTGAAGATCTAAACATTATTTACAAATTAACCATCAAATCAATAATAGACAAATATAGATTAAGTGGTGCTGGAAATAAGATTGCTTATAATGGCTCATTTACTATTTCACCTAAGTTGCGAGGGGATAGTGAATTAATGAAGCACCTTTGGGACGTTACCTTTTCACTTTTAACAAATTACTATATTAATTACGACATAGACCATGTTGTCGCCATATGTGCGACTAAATTTAAAGTCGACAAGAAAAAAGAATTACGAGGTTGGAATTATATCGAAGGCGAACATGGAATCCTGAAGCCATATGTATGTAAGTCATTCTTTGATGCTCCAGCAGTTCCTATGGAGCTAACGAACATTAAGATTAAAGGGAAAGCCTGTGCCGAAAAATTTAAGTCAATGTGGGAGGATCGTCTTACTCTAGATGCAGATACTCTATATGATGTCAAAAAAGCTGCTTAATTTCTAAATTAATGCTTTCGATAGTGAATATCATAAAGGTCGCAAACTCCACCAGCCTTGGCTTTCCTGGTCGTTTCAATTACTACATCGAAATCGCCAACAAGCGCTGGCATCATCTCAAGAAAACCTTTACGCAAAAGGTGAGCAGCCTCTTGGGTTATTTTGTCATCTGAACCAAACGCCTCCCTGATTTCAGGGTTAGGTCGCCCTGCCACAGTTATTTTATGACTGCACATATTTTCAATATTCCAAAAGTAATTTTTTTCCACACTACGTTGGGCAATTTCTTCAAAAAAGAGTTCAAACATATCTTCGACTCCATTCGCCTGACTTAGGCGCTTTCCATTAAAGGAATTCGCTAGTAGTTCAAATGAACTTTGTCCCATCTTTTCAACCATCTCAGGGCCATAATACTCATAAACATAATTACAAATATCAAAAGGAAGAAGAAAGTTGTTTGTGGAGGCAAGGTCTTGCAAATGACTTCTTTTGATTTGAAAATGCTTCATGATTGTCTGGGTCGTTCGCTCCCCGAATTCCTGAGTGACAAAATTAAGCATGTAGATCGAGGTGTAGCGGGAACTAAAAGGAACCTTGTCTAAATACTTTCCAGGAAGGTTATCAACGCCCAAGTATTGGGAATGTAAACACTCGTAATCGATTGTTCCTTTCATGACTGAATCAAGGGAGACATTGAACTGTTCTAAGAGACGAATAGTTTGAATAATAGGAAGCTTCGGGAGTCTTTTCTTATAAGGAGATAAGTTTAAGTTCTCAAGCACATCTTGAAAATCATTTCCTAGTACATTTTGGACATTAGAATAAAAACGCTCAAGCCTTTGGTCAAATTTTTGAACTTCGAAGTTTGAGTTCATGCACTCACCGAAAACGATATATTATTGTTATGATATAAAACTTCAAAGACATGAGGAGAGGATGAATTTTTATTCAGTATTTCTTTAAAGCTATTCACTTTGTGAGTTAAAAAGACATTTAACGCTTCTTTTTCAAAGAACTGGGTCGCTTCCGAAGTGAAGTGAGTAAAAAATTCAATCTTGTCTCTAGAGGCATTGATTTCTGTATTGAAAATCTGATGGTAGTAAGATTGATCCTCAATGAGATTTTTGATGAGTTCTAGAGACTTTTTTCTTCTTATATAAGACTCATTTAAAATGCCGCAATAGCTTGTATCTGCACTGAAGTGCTTAACCTCTTCGAGGATATCAAAGTGCCTGTTCTTGCACCAACTGATCAGATCATTAAACATATTCATCGAAACTTGAAAGTCATAGACAAAAAATATTTCATCATCAATTTTATTGAGGATCAAAAAACTTTCCCAGGCTTCTTTTCCCATTTTGGCCAGAATGCATTCTCTAAAAGGAATGAGTTCACGGATCTTGAGCAAAAAGTCACGACGATATTTTACCGGTAGCTTGAG
>CANEVK010000217.1 GCA_947442115.1 Bacteriovoracaceae bacterium
GGCGGACACGTTTGCCAAACTGGACACAAGCGAGATAGAAACTATGACTCGCAACAAAGAATTATGTATATCAATTGTTAGGAAAATAACCTGACTTTTAAATGGGAGATATTATGCAAAGAGTTATCGGCTTCCACTACACCCTTACTGACAAGTCAGGAACAGTTCTTGATTCATCTATTGGTGATGAACCTCTTTATTTTTTAGAAAATAGCCAACAAATTATCCCAGGACTCGAAAAAGTAATCGCACTTATGAATACTGGCGATAAGAAAAAAATTGAAGTTCTTGCGGCCGATGCTTACGGTGATGTAAATCCTGAACTCGTTGTAAAAGTGAAGAAAACTCAATTTCCACCAGATGCTCAACTTACTGTTGGAGATCAGTTCCAAGTTAATAATGATCAGCACTCACCAGTTTTCACGATTATGTCGATTGATCATGATGAAGTGACTGTAGATGGAAATCATCCAATGGCCGGCAAAGATCTTTTCTTTGATGTAGAAATCATTGGAATGAGAGATGCGACTGCTGAAGAAATGAGTCATGGACATGCCCATGGTGCTCACGGACATGGTCATCACTAAGAAAAAATCAAAAGGGCCCGAAAGGGCCCTTTTTTTTGAACTAAAATTTAATTTTCTTTTTTAAATCCAGCGCCTTCACTTTAACTTCTTCAACAGTACAATCTTTTTTACCATTGATCATAGGACAGGCCTTCACTTTCAAATCTTCCAAGGTTTTTTTATCAAATTTTGGAAAAGCGTGGGCCGAACCATAAAGACACATCATAACGATCATTACTTTCATTTAAACTCCTTGAGCAATATCTAAAATACCTTCATTCTCTTTTACTAATTTAAAGGGCTCATCTTTGATTAAAAGAAAGCCATCAAGGTCAACATATTCCACCATCGAGTTAAAAAGCATGCCGTAAGAAATGCCAATGGTGGTTTCAATCATACAGCCAATCATCGCCTTCATGTCATGGCGTTTGGCCTCAAGGATGAGATCCCGTGCCTTAATCAGCGAGCCGGTTTTCATCAACTTGATATTAACGGCATGGAACTGCTTTTTAAGTTCAGAGAAATCCCCCACATCCTCGATCGATTCATCTGCGAGCAAAGTAAAGGATGTGTGTTTTTTTAATTCACGGTACTCAAGTCCTAAGTCGGAAGGAAAGGGCTGCTCGATGAGTTCAATGTTCATGCGTTTTATTTTTTGTTCAAAACGCATGTAAGCATCAAGATCTTTCCAGCCTTCGTTGGCATCAACTCTTAATTTGACAGACGTATGCCGGACAATTTCTTTCAGCATCTCTTCAGCACTCTCAGCATCGACTTTAATTTTTAAAGATTGAAAGGCCCCCAAGGGTTTTAAGTAATCAGCGATCTCTCCTACCGGCATAATGGGCATGGAAAAAGAAGTCGCTGCGGCCTTCAGAGGAGGCAGCTGCAAAAATTCAACTAAGCTCTGACCCTGGACAGTGGCCAGATAAGAAATAAACACAGACTCAAGGGCAAAGCGCAGAGAGTGATGCATGGGCCTGTGATCTAACTCTCGAGAGAGCACCTCAAGAGAGTTGATCCGAGTCAGATCAGTAAAGCTTGCCCATTCTTCGGCCTGGGCCTTAATGCTATTCACAGTCTCGCCGTAGCGTATATTAGGGGCTATTTCAGAGCGAAAAATCCCGAGACTTGTTTCAAGATGAACGATAAAATTCTCTTTAAAGGTGGTCTGGTTCCGGGAAAGCTTCCAATTTACACTTAAATCGAGATGAATCTTCTCAAGCCACAATTTCATAGCTCACCTACTTCATAAAAAAGCTCTGAGCGATGAAAATCACCAGGAGAATTTCCCCACTGCTGATCAGGAATGTTGCCTCTAAAATAGGTCATCCAGCTTTCTCGATTTTTCTCAAAGTGCATTCTTTTTATAGGCAACTCTACACCAACAAAAGCTTGGAAGAGTTTTGAGACAAGTTCCGAGCAGTATAATTTTTCATTTCCTTGCTCATCAAAATTATTCCAACGAAAGTCATGATCATAAAGAGCACCTTCAAAAGATGTCTCAAATAATTTCTTAAATTCCGATTGAGAGTTTTGAAATTCTGCAACTAAGTCATCACGTCTAAACCGCAGCACCATCAGCTTTTGACCAGGCTCTGTTTTTTGATTGTATTCACTCAAAGAAAGTTTTCTCACCTTGGAAAAAGCTTCGGCCACCATCACCTCTGGCGAAGTCGCTACCACTACGCCCACGTGGGAGTAGATCGTTTCTTCTTCCGCTTCAATAAGAGAACACGCCCAACATTTCAAAGGCTGAAGGAGGACGTCACCGACTTTAAGCTCTAGGGCCTCAGCGCGGGCCATAAGGCTAAAAAGCGTCATCCAAATTAAAAAGAGTTTTTTCATAATTGCCAACTTTTTGAGTCAACATTGTACCTAAATTACTGAGATTATTAAAAGTATTTCTCAACTCTAACCAATTGAAATTATGTTGATAAGAGGATGAAAAGAGAGGCAATCGGCAACCGGCAAAGTCTCACCTCTGAGAGATTCCAATTCCTGCGATTATAATGAGTTGAATGTTTTAATGTTTAAGGGGCCCGCATGAAAAATTTGTTGAACATCCTTTCTCTCCTCCTATGTTTTGAGCTCATCGTTGGGCCGCTCAACATATCACTTCTCACAGCTGACATCGCTCATGCGGAAGAAACAACTTGCCCAACCGGTCAGACCTTTAACACTTCAGTCAACAGATGTCTCACCAGTGCAGAGGTCATACGAGTCAACAATGCCACTCAAAGTTGTGGAACAAATAAAGAATGTTACAAAAAAAATGCACAGGATGAGCTCAATAAAAGTGTCGAAGACGGGGATGTCGAATCACACAACAATGCCTTTTTTAAAGATGATGAAGGAAGAACTAGAGGCTGGACCAAAGGTTTGAATGCTTTCGTAATTGCTATACCGCTTCTGATTTTGATTAAGACCATGGTTCACAGATCAGCCTTCAAAAAAGATTCAGGTTTCAGGTGCCGCCCAGCCTCACTCATGCTGATGTATGGCGCGGCTGCGGTACTAGGGACTGGTGAAATTATCACTTCCATTACTCACAGTCGGGCCCTTAAAAAAATGAAAGAAAGATGGAACGATATAGTAGTTCCAGAATCTACGGCCGGCAAAGATGACATGAAGGCCCAGGCGACTGAAGCTCAATCTCAGGCGTTTGAATTTCTGGCGCAAAATGAAGATTCCGTCGCCAAAACGGCCAAAACAAAATTTGGTTTTTATGTCACTGCTACAAGTTTATTTGCGGCCGGAGCTCTGATGGCGACCGTGGAGATTTTTCTTCTAAGGGCTGCGAAGAAAAAAGCGGCGGCTGCGGCTATTGCGGCCAAGGCGCCTCTTACGGCTGCTGCGGGTACCACCGCTCTACTCGCAGCTCAACAAGAAATCGCTGCTCTGACTTGTGGGTCACAATTAGAGACTAAATCAAAAAAAGAGGGTGAAGAAATTTATGACAAATTTAAGCCAAAAACAAATAGTTCATTTTTTCTGAAAGATCTAGATCCCATGTATGAAAAAGCCAAGATTGTTGCTGCTAAGAACATTGCAACAGCAAAAAACGTTGAAGATCTCCTTGAGTTAACTCGAGAGTTTCAATCTATAGAATTTGAAAATTACTCAAGAACTTCTTACTTTGAAGACATTAATATTAATGAATTCAAATCAATGCTACTTGAGAAAGATGTGAGTTCTATTGTCTCGAATTTATTTATCGAGCAGGCTTTGGCTGTATCTTTTCCAGAAGATGAAGACAAAAAAGATAAAAAGACTAACGCAGGCGATCTCCTGGGCCAAGGAGTTGGCATGCTCGGTGGTCTTAAAAATATTGTCAAAGGACTTAAGTTTCAAGGTGGAACACCCATCACACAGGAACAAGTAACAAAAATTGATGAAGAAATGGATGGATGGCTTAGTAAATTCTTCTATAGCCCCACCACCCGCGTGGGTATTAATGTTTTGTTGGGTGGCTGGATGGGCCTCATGAGCCATCATATGAAGGAGCAGCAAAAGAAGTCTGAAGCGAGAGCTGCAAAGCTTCGAGAAATTAAGACAGAATTCGCCTCGGCCAATGGACTTATGAATTGTAAGTCAGAGGATCGAGATGATCCGTCTAAACCGAAGTGTTATTGCTTTACTGCAGACAATAAACCAAACCCAGCTAGAGGTTCATCGAAAATCTGTGCCACGAATTTTGCGGAACTCAACACAGGAGTCAATGGGAACAACATCACAACTCTTAAAACTTGCGTTGATGAAAATTACAATCTAGATCCAAAATGTGGCTGTAAAAATAAAAAAGGGGCGGATGGGAAAAGCTCTTGTTTAAAAGCCACGAGTGGAATTAACTTCAAAGGTTTCAATCCTGGAACATTTAGAATGCTCAGCGCCGGTGCTGGCCCTGGTAACGATATCTTGAGTGGTAACTTAGCAGCTGGCTCGATGGATTCGGCTTCTGTGAGTGCAAACGCGGCCAAAATTAGGGCGGCCGCAGATGATATGCTTAAAAAGATGGATCCAAATCTTGGAAACCAAATTAAGGGAATGAGCGCAGGTATGGAAAAATCTCTCCTGGCCACAGGAAGTGGTCTCAGCATGCCAGGACTTGCTAACAATGCTGCTCTACCAAGTAATCCAAAAGAAGCGGCCAATGCCCTAGAGAAAGAAATGAAAGAAGAGACGGCCCCAGAAGTTACAAAAACGGCTGGAGGATCCGCCGCCCCTTCTTCAGGTGGTGAAGCGCAACCAGAGTTTGGTCTTACAGAAGAGCAACTTGCAGCTCAAGAATCAGAGGTTGCAGAAGTGATGGGGCAAGAAATGGATATGGGGAATAATGATATTAACTCAGGTGAAAAAACCAACCTCTTTGATGTTCTGAGTAACCGCTATAAACGAAGTGGGATGAGACGCCTCTTTGATGAAGAAGGAAAGACAAAAGCTGATGCTCCTTCTAACTCTGATGTAGCTCCCTAATGAATATTGATCTCATTTTTGGAAAAACAACTGAACACTTGGTGCACCTTGAGGGCACCAAGTTCTTTATTCACCAACAGATGCTCCATGACTTCTTGAAGCTTCAGAA
>CANEVK010000218.1 GCA_947442115.1 Bacteriovoracaceae bacterium
TCCAAGTGATCCTTTAAACGCAAAGGGTCCTTGGTTGTGCACCAAGTTTTTCGAATAAGCCGATTAATATTGGCCCTCATCATGGCACAAGTATGATTCACGATAAAGAGTGGATCAAAGTTCACTTTCTTTAGTTCACCCTGCCCCACCACACAGCCTCGCTCACTTGGAAAAGTCATGTGCTTGGCCTTTGGAAGATAGCCAGAAATAAAACTTGGGTAAGTTCGGTGCTCATCAGACTTAACCAGAACCTCACTTGAAACCACCGGTGCAAGCCGCTGAAAAAGTCTCGTGAGCCCTTCGAAATGCTGATCCTTTCGTTTGCCGTATTTTTTTACCGATTGCTTGGCCAGATGACCGAAGGCGGGAATCTCGGAGACCTCTGCCCCTAGAATGAGCCGCCGATCTTCGTCGACAGCTATCGAAACAGATAATGGCTTAAGCTTGGAGTTTTCTTTAGTGATAAGATCATCGATTTGTATATTAAAGATGCGCCCTTTAAGTTTTTTAAGCTCTCGATCATTTTGAAGGCGACAGCGGGAAGCTAAAAAAGGGAGTTTGCGCTCAACGGTTCGGCGAGTGATCCCGAGAAAAAGTGCTGAGCGCCTCATGGACACACCCGAGGAAAGAAGCTTTAGAAGAGGTGAGTTCACCCGTCTTTTTTTCTGTCGGTAAGTAGAGGTAAAAGTCGCATTTGAAAAGCGCGTGCCACATTCTTTACAACGAAATCGCTGGATAAGTTTTGAATCCTCCCGACGATAAAAGGTTCCATCACGGACGATAAAATGAGGGCATGCGCAGCTTGGGTTAGGGCAGAGTTTGTTCATTCAGCAGGATCTGCAAGAGCTGGGGCCAGAAAGCTAACGATTAAGTGTTTGAAATACAGGAACAATCTATGCAGGGAGTAAAATAAAAGTCTCCCTCGAAGAGAGTAAAAGAATAACCATTAAACACCATTTAAAGGGAGCAGTTTATTGGAGCTAGGATGAAGCAAAGAGGCATTGATTAAACGAGGCAACGTCATCACAACCTCAGTTCCCTGACCCACCTGAGAAGTAATCGTTAAATCTCCCCCCCAGTTTGTTAACATTTTTTTAGCATGAAAGAGTCCAAGGCCATTTCCACTTTTTTTGCCTGAAGAAAAACCTTTTGAACCTAATTTAGAGAGAACATCTTGAGGAATCCCCTTGCCATTATCTATGACTTTGATTTGAAAAAGATCTACTGAAGGTGCCAAGAGCTGAATCTCAACAAGACCTTCACTAGGAAATGAATCAAGGGAATTATTAATCAGATTAGAAATAATTCGAGAAAACTGACCATGATTAAAGACAGAAATATAATCAACAGCATCCTTAGTCTCAAGACTTATTTTAATATTTGGTCTATTCTGGAGTTCGAATCTTTTTTCTAAGATGATCGATTCTACAATATTCAGTATGTCAGTAGGCATCGCCTGAGAATTTTGCTGAAGTAAGTCCCCAGCAATATTATTAATCCGCTCAACCGCCATCTGAAAGATGAGACGATCTTCTTCAGAAATTCCAGAGAGATTAGATGAAAGGATTGAGAGGGCTGCAACCGGAGAACGGATATCGTGAGCAACCTGGGCCGTAACCTCAGCACGAATTTCGACTTCTTTCTGATGTTGAAGCTCAAGTGAAAGACCCAAGATATCTTTTTTGAATCCATTAATCGAATTTATGAGAAGATTTATATAAGAAGAATATAAAGAGGAAGGAGAAATATCCACATTCTTTTCTACAAATCTTGAAATCAATTTAATATCATTAACTTCTTTTGTTCTCAGAATAAGTAGCAAAAGGATAAATACAGATAAAGCCAACATGATGAAGCCAAGAAGGTACTTGCCGCCATAAATGCTTAAAGGCCCAGGCTTGACAATAACGAACTCACCTGCAATTTTATTATTCGAATAAATAGGGAGTTTATGTGAGACTAAGTGTCCATACTTATTTTCTACCGCTAAACGATCAACAAGAATGCTTTTCTGATTTGAGGTAATGACTGAACCAGCATGGTCAAAAACAAAAACCGGCAATTTCTTCTGCATCTTAACTAAAACACCCAGAGAAATGAGATCACCATACTCAATAAGGTTACTAGCATTCTGTTCAAAATAAATTTTGGTTTCATTAAAAGCAGTGTCAATTTCTTCAACATCGTTGTTATAAACGTATTTTCCAATTGCTCCAAAAAGAACAAATATAAGCAAGAGGACAGAATATTCTTTAAAAGAAATCTTTTTCATTTTTCACCAGACTTTTCGACGATGGAATAATCAATAACAAGGGGGCCTAAAGGGCTTACTTTTAAATTTTCAAGACGCTTACTCACACAACCATTCAATCTCTTTGAAAACAAAGGAACGACAAAAGCGTTTTGAATAATCCAATTATTGGCATCAATCGCAATTTGGTTCTTAACTTTTATACTTGATGCTTTAGAATACTCTACCTGTGACTTATCAATAAAATCATCTTCAATTCGAGAGGGGTTGACTTTATCGTTCTTCCTAAAAAAACTAAAAACTTCAAATGGATCATTTCTTGAAATATTTGCTCCAATGAAAAACAGTTCTAATTTTTTTTCATAATACTTTTTAAAAAATACCTGATTATCTAGGAACTCAATATTAAAAATCTTTTTTTCCGGGTCAAGCAGGGTGAAAAATCTTGACCAGTCATAATTCGTCTTATTGGCATCCCTAAGGGTAAAGTTAATGCGGCCATGTTTTTTGACAAGAAGGAGGAGCCTGGCCCTTAGCTGATCAAGACCATCAGGCAGTGAGAAATTATTAATAGCCTGATTATGACCTAAGAGACCATAGGGTATTAAACCATTAAGTGGATTCTCTTTTTCAAAAAGTGCTGTCTGCAGAACGACCTTATGAAGAAGTGACTGTAAAATTTTTCGATATTCTAACTTATCAAAAGCCCAAGCTTTCGTATTCAAATTAAACCAGAAGGCTGTCGGAGTTGAACCAGTCACTGCCTGACAATGAGGAAGTTTAATCTCTTCAAAAAAACCAAGATAAATGAGATCATCAATCTCCCCTCTTGAAAACTTTTGTTTTAACTCCTCCTGGGAGCCAATGATAAAATTGAGTTTTTTGCGATGTTCAGAATTATGCTGAAGTTCAATTTTATCCGCCTGGTATTTTACGATCTTAAAAGGTCCAATACCAATCTCTCCATTGCCTTTTGAAATTCCTGCAGTTGGAGATGCGATTAGATCAAAGATGATAGAAGGGATGATATCCATCTTGATACTAAAAGTACTTTTATCACATGTGAATGAAATCTTGTCTGGAAATTTTAATGAGGTATTGTCACCTGAAGTATTTAATCGCTCAAAAGAATTTTTGACATCATGACAAGTTAAAGTTGAACCATCATGAAACTTGACATCATTTCTAAGTTCAAAATTAAGCTTTGTATAATTCTCACTATAAAACCATTCCTTGGCAGCATAATTTATGATCTCGCCAGTCTCAGGGTGATAAGTTAATAGCCCCCGGTGGACTTGGTGGCCAACAACCGAACTTGCCGCATCTCTTATTTCAAATGATTTTAAACTTCTTGGAAGATTCAAAATTCCTACATTAATCTCTTGTGGACCTTCGGTCTGACATCCAAGGATTAAAAAAAAGAGGAATATAAATCTATTTTTGATCATGTAATTCTTTAAGATAAAAGGAGGTTAGATAGTCATAAAATGCCTTCCCTAATTCAATATTAGAATTTTTAGGCTCCCCTATAATTCCCTCGGCATAGTATTTCTTTAGGCCATTTGAGAGAATATCTTGAATTGAGTGCATTTCTGTATACTTGTTTTGATAATTCATGAATTCAGTTCTTACCATTTTGGGATGGGTATAAAGGGCCATAGATGTTTCATAAAGTCCCCCATGAAGACCAAGCTCTGATCTTGTCAAGTT
Organism: Bacteriovoracaceae bacterium; assembly: GCA_947442115.1. Lineage (GTDB taxonomy): Bacteria > Bdellovibrionota > Bacteriovoracia > Bacteriovoracales > Bacteriovoracaceae > Peredibacter. The sequence continues at coordinate 3,962 of CANEVK010000218.1, forward strand.
TGAGTCCATCAATTGCGCCTTAAAAATGTACTGTTCTTCAGCATCATGAAAAACTTTAAGGGTCGTTTTCTTTTGTTCAAAATATTTCTTCAGGAATGGATAATTTCCACCATGCCCATTTATAATGATAAGGGACTTAAGACCGTTTTTTTCTAGTGATGTGATTAGATCGTCGAATAATGATTCGATGGTTTTATAACTAAAAGTTAGTGTCCCCTTGAACTCATCATGATGGTCACTTAATCCAAAAGGGATGGTAGGGAGAAGAAAAGATTTTTCAAGAGTAATTCCAATATCTTCACAAAGTCTTTCGGCAATTAAAGTATCGTATGAAACACATAAATGCTTTCCATGTTGCTCAATACTACCAAATGGAAGAAGAGCTGTTTCAAAGCCAGCTTGGATCAACTCATCTATTTCAACCGATGTTAATTCATGCCACTTTCTCATTTTCACCCTTTTATAATTCTTAGACTTGAATCATAAAGGTTACACCGATCGCTCTCAATATGAGTTTCATGGATACTAAAAATTCTATTGAGTGTTTAAGAATTAGACACTCCTTTAAACTCTATATTTTTTTCTCAATCAGCTTAAAACTACCCCCAGTTACATTGTAAATTGTTAAGATCACGGCATAAGGCTTTACCCGGACAGGTCTATGATTTTAAGTAAATTTGTTATTTTTCTCTTCCTCATAAGTAATGTTAGTTTTGCTCAAAAGAATCCTGAGTTACTAAGACAATTTAAGACTGACTTCACTAGGCATTACGTTGAAAATCAGTGCGGCTCAAATATTCTTGGATTCTTAAGGCGAGCTGATGAAAAGGGACAAAAAATCAGTAATGCCCATATATTGGAAATCAGCAACAAAGGTTTTTCGCTTTTTGGCCTCATTAATGCTGAATTTGCAAGGGAATCAGGAAGGTTAAATCCCAACTCGGCCACTGATGGAATCAGAAATCTTCCAGGAGAAACCAATTGGTACCATCATGTCGTGCTCGAAATGGATGGCGAGATCTATGATTTTGATTTTGGTAATTCTCCAGTTGTTCTTCCTGTAAAAGCTTATTTTGAAAAAATGTTCCTAGACGACAAAAAAGCCTCTGAAGGTGGCGAAAGATACATTGGAAGAGATGAAAAGCTCAAAACCTACGAAATCCTTGTGCGACCTGGTCTAGA
>CANEVK010000219.1 GCA_947442115.1 Bacteriovoracaceae bacterium
GTCGTTTGTATTGATGATGACCCTCATGCCTTAGAAGCTTTAAAACTTAATACAGAAAAATTTGGTTTAGAGGTTTTTACCATCATAGATTCTGAATCAAGTCTTGATTTTATTTCGAAAAATAAAGCAAGAATTCTTTTTGTGATGGCAGACATGAATATGCCAAAGATGAATGGATTCGAACTCGGCGATAAAATTTATGAAACAGTTTGTAGTGTACCCTATATCATTGTCTCAGGATTTGTGACTGATAAAATGAAATCAGAGGCTCCAGATCATCACGTTGCTTCAGTCTTTGACAAGCCACTAGCCCCAGAGAACCTCCTTAATTTTCTTAAAAAAGAAATTGAGCCCCGAATAGAAGTCCTTAAAGAAGAATATGAAATGCTCAAAGGTTTCACTGATGACGCCTCAAACTTACTTGAAAATATTGAAGAGCTTTGTCTCGAATTAGAGAATAATCAACATAATCAAGATGCGATTGCCAGAATATTTGGAATGGTTCATACAATTAAAGGATCTTCAGGATTTTTTGAGCCTCGCGATCTCCATACATTTTCTCACGCCTTCGAAGATCTGCTTAAGGATGTCCAATCAGGTAAAAGAACGGTGACTCCACCTGTCGTCTCTGTATTTTTAAAGGCCAATGATCATCTGAAGGTTTTTGTTGATGAGTTTAAAACAGGAATTCACCAGGAATATAATGTCCCAGAAATGATTAAGATGTTTAAAAACATACCCGAATCTATAGAAAAGGCTCCAGAGCAACAGAATGTGATTGAATCTCAAGTTGAAATGAATGGACAGGCCAAAGAGCAGAAAGCTTCGGAGTTAAGAGTTTCAATGACTCTTCTTAATGAGTTTATGCAAATCTCTGGTGAGATGACGGTTATTAGAAACATGATCAATAAAACCGTTAGAAATCTTGAAAAGCAATATCAAGGTGATAAAGAAATTGGACTCCTGGGAGAGCTTCTTGATGAAATGCATAAGATAAATAGTGATGTTCAAGGTAAAATCACTGACATTCGTCGAGTGCCTGTAAGTTCACTTGTAAAACCTCTCTCTCGAACAGTGCGTGATACAGCTAGAGCGCTCAGTAAAGAAGTTGATTTTATCGTGGAAGGGGAAGAGTTGAGACTAGACAACTCGATAGCAGAGGTTTTGTCAAAATCTCTCGTTCATATGATGAGAAATTCTATCGATCATGGGATTGAATCTCCACAGAAGAGAACTCAAGCAGGTAAGAATGGTAAAGGCAAGCTTTTCCTAAAGTTTAGTGCTCAGGGTGAAAATATTTTTGTAGATATCCAAGACGATGGTGCAGGAATTAACATTGAAAAAATTAGAGAAAAAGTTGTCTCTAAGGGGTTGCGTAGTCCATCTGACGCCCAAAAAATGTCAGCTGATGAGCTGAATTACATGATTTTTGATTCTGGATTCTCAACGGCCGAACAAGTTACTGACTTTTCTGGACGTGGTGTTGGGATGAGTATGGTTAAAGATTCAGTTGAATCCCTTAAAGGAAGGATTCATATTGAGTCAGAGCAAGGAAAAGGATCAAAATTTAGACTAGAAATTCCAATTCCTAAATCAGTTTTAATTACCAATTGTCTTTTTGTAGAAGTTGGCGAGCGCTCTTATGGTATTCCGCAGGATCATATCCTGAAAGTCATGGATAAGATTAATCTCACTCCGGCAGACTATACGGTTTTAGAGGGGGCCGAGGTGATGCGCTATAATGGAAATTTGATTCCGATTTGCTCCTTATCAAAACTCATGGGGGTTTGTGGTAGGGAAAAATTAGAAAATTTAATTGTCATTATGAACTCTGAAGATTCAGTTTTTGCTTTGAGAGTTGAATCAGTTCAGGATATTGAGGACGCAGTTATTAAGCCGCTGTCTTTTGATCTGTTGAAAAATATTGGTATCTACTTAGGTGGTACTTTCCTCGCAGATGGTTCAGTTGGTCTGGTTTTTAATATTGAAGGGATTGCTAAAAAGATTGGGATTATCAATCATCATTATACTCGTTCTCGAAAAGCTATCGAGCAAAAAGTGTCTGTTAATCTTGAGGAAAGCAGGAATGTCATCCTCTTCAATTTAAAACGTAAGGGGCAATTTTGTGTCGAGGAGAAAGATGTGTTGAGAATTGAAAAAGTGAATGGAGCTCAATTGCAATCTGCAGGAGACTCATTTGTTATTCCTTACAGAGATTCAATCATGACTTTTATTGATCTTGAGGGAGTCTTATCAAGAAATAAGCAGGGTCAACAAATTCTACAAGCTGGATCTGATTCTATTTCAACGATTATTATCAAGAATGAGGAGCAATATCTTGGCTTGGTTGTGAATGAAATCTTAGATTTAAAAACATCATTCGGACCTCTTGAGAAAAATATGAAAAAGCAATTTGGTATTGATGGTTGTTTTATGATTGATGAGCAGGTTGTAAGTTTAATTTCACTGAGCGACATCCTTGAAACTCAGTGTTCTGTTCTTGCTCCAGAGAATGAACAAGAGGGTCTTTTTGCCGCATGATGATTTAAGATTTTTTTAACAATTTAATAGGCTCTTATTGTTCATTGCGATAATTGCCCGAAGCTTAACACTTCGGGCATTTTTTTTGCCTTTTTAATCTAATTCTCTATTCTTTTACTTTGTTTTTTAAAAAACCAGCAAAAATTCATGTTTATGGTAAGCTAATAAAAATGAAAATAAGGATGTTTTCAAGTTTATGAGTAAAGTAGATATGGAAAGTGCCCTTGGTGAATTCTTTTCAGAGTGCGAGGAAATCCTCCAAAGGGTCACATCAGTTCTCACAAGATTAGAGTCTCACGAGCTTTCTTCAGATGCTATTGATTCACTTTATCGTGATGTTCATACTCTCAAAGGAACTTCTCAGCTTTTTGGTTTTCAACGAATTGGCCTCATTGCCCACGCCATAGAAGCATCTTTAGAACCTGTGAGGCAGAATAAAGTAAAATTAGACCGACAATTTGTAGATCTCATTTTTAAGAGCTTGGACCTTATTGATAAAATATTAAAAAATCCAAAGCTTGATTTAGAAAATGATCCTTTTTTACAAAATGAGTTGATGCACATCCTTCCAAAAATGATTGAAGCTTCTAACAAACGATTTGGTGGTGAGTTTCAGTTAGATCATAGTTTAATTCCTTCTGAGCAAATTGGTGCAGATACATTGGGGTCTATTTCGCAGCAGGATTTATCTGAGACCATTCAGCGCTCTGGTGGCATTTCCGTTGAGGCGCTGCAGAGTGATCGTCCTCATGCAAGTATTACTAAATTAAAAACTGAAAAAAATAATCAAGGTGAGGAGCAGCAGCTTGAATCTTCTACGATTAGAATTCAAGTTTCACTCCTCGATAAATTAATGAATCTTGTTGGTGAAATGGTCCTTGCCAGAAACCAGGTTCTACAATTTGCACGAACCAGTGATAATAATGATTTTTTAAATCTGACTCAGCGTCTTGATTTAGTTACAACTGAACTTCAAGACAATGTCATGAAAACTAGAATGCAGCCGATTGGATCTGTTTTTACTAAATTTCAACGTGTCGTCCGTGATTTAGGCAAGGAGCTTGGTAAGACAATTGAACTTGTTATTGAAGGTTCTGAAACTGAACTTGATAAGTCACTGCTTGAGGCGATCAAAGACCCCCTTACTCACATCGTCCGGAATTCTTGTGATCATGGAATAGAAACTGCTGAGGAAAGAAAAAAAATTGGCAAGCATCCCACTGGGATTATTCTGCTTAAGGCGTTTCATGAGGGTGGTCATGTTATCATCGAGGTTAGGGATAATGGTCGTGGTGTTGACCCAAAAAGAATCTTAGCTAAAGCGCTAGAGAAAAGAGTCATTTCTTCAGATAAGGCCAATGAACTTTCTGAGGCTGAAATACAACAATTAATTTTCGCTCCTGGCTTTTCCACTGTTGAACATGTGTCTTCAGTTTCTGGCCGCGGTGTCGGCATGGATGTCGTTAAAACGAATGTTGAGCGTGTTGGTGGCCTTATTGATTTGAGCAGTCAGCCAGGTCTGGGTACAAAAATAAAGCTTATTATTCCATTAACCTTGGCCATCGTCCCTGCAATGGTTATTAGAAATAAACAAGATTTTTTTGCTATCCCCCAAGTTAAGCTTCAAGAGCTTATAAGGATTGATTTGGATGAAAATGCCAAATCAATTGAAAAACTTCAGGGACAATTTGTTTTTAGACTTCGTGGAGACCTTCTGCCACTTGTTGATCTTCACGATCTTTTGTCATCGGATTCAAAAAAATTTAAACGAAATATTTTTAATATTGTTATCTTGAAAACTGAAAGTCATAGTTATGGGCTCGTAGTTGATGAGATTTGTGATACTGCCGACATTGTCGTTAAACCACTTCCTCAATTCTTGAAAAAAAATGAAATTCTTTCTGGGGCAACGATTATGGGCGATGGAAGTGTTGCTCTTATTCTTGATACTCAAGGTGTTGCTCAGAAAAGTGGAGCTCATCATATTGGATCCTCTAAGGATCTTCGCTCTATGATTGATGTTAAGAAGAAAAATATATTGATGGATAAGTCGGAGTATCTCTACTTTAGCTTGAAGCGATCTGGGATTTTTGCTCTTCCACTAGTCTTAGTTCATCGTCTTGAAGAATTCACTGCGTCTGATATTGAAGTCTCAGGGTCTGAAATGATGGTTAAGTATCGTGGTACCCTTTTACCTCTCATTAATTTGGAGCGATATCTTGGGGGGTCAACAGATATCCAAGCGAATCAAGACAGCAAAATCTCAGTGATTGTTGTTAGTAAGCACAATCGTTATTTTGGATTAGTTGTCAGAGACATATTGGATATACTTTCTTCTGACGAAGAAATTAAGCCCTTGCTAAAAGAAACTAAAGGTGTTTTAGGTAACCTCATTAATAGTGATAAAAAAGTCATTACCATATTGGATGCTTTTGGAATTATTGATGATATCCTTGGTATTCCAAAAATGACTCCGTCTTTAAAAAAATTGTCTCATACGAAAATTTTATTTGCAGAAGATACTATCTTCTTTGCTCGCATGGTTAAAAAAGTTCTTGAAGACGCTGGGGCAGA
>CANEVK010000220.1 GCA_947442115.1 Bacteriovoracaceae bacterium
AAAATGAAGACCAAACTTTTTGAGAGTTTCACCGAAAGTGTTGTTTTGAAGATCAGAACTAAGTGTTTGGGATTGCTTTTTATTTAGCTCACCTAATTCGTTCCTTAAATCATTACTAACAAGCATGTTTAATAAACGAACAAGATTCTCTTGATTGATTTCTGATAAAATAAAATCTCGAGATTTACCTGTTAATATTTCACTTGCTCCTACATATTTTGTTGTGATGACAGGAAGCCCACAGAACATGGCCTCCAGAACAGATCTTCCAAATTCTTCTATATGTGCAGGAAGGACAAAAACATCTAAGAGATAATAGTAATTCTTAACATCAATAATTGGTGGAGCATAAACGACAGGAAGATCCTTTGCTAAATCCTTATATTGCTGATCAATATTCCCACCAGCAATAAAAAGCTTTGCCTGGGGATTGGTGGAAGAGAATTCACGAAATGAATTGATTAAGAGCTCTAGATTTCTTTTCTTGAAATTGCCAGATGTCACAAGCCCAATGACAAAATCGTCATCTTTAAATCCAAACTTGTCCCTCCATACCTTCTTTACCTCGGAGGAATTCGAGACGCTAAACTTAGAAAGATTGACCTCTGGATAAATAACCTCGAGTCGAGAGGAATCAAGTTTAAATCTCTGAACAAGATCATTTTTCATCATCTGAGAATTACAAATCAAAAGTTTAAATGATCCTCTCGTTAAAATCTCAGAGTGGATTTTTCCCACTTCGTGATCCATGGGCAAGGATTTACCCTCAATGAGTTCATGGGCCAAGTGAACACAGTTATGAATGAAAAGGATATCTTGATGAAGTATATCTCCATGTCCAATCACAAGATCAGGTCTGTTTTTTTTGATCCAAGCATCGACTCTCTTTGAATAGAAAAGACGTCGAAAATAACCAGAAATGGGCCATCGAAAAGTTTTAACAGGAATACCTCCAAACTCTTCAACCATGGGTTTGTTTATCGTTTCTGCAATTGCAAAAGATTCATGACCAAAACTTTTAAAGAATTGGCACTCTTGAAGTACTTTTTTTGGTACACCCGATGTGGTATCTCTGAGATCTTTGCGAGAAATAAGAACTTTCATAATTGCCACTTTAGCACTAACTCACCCTCGGCTCAACTGTAAGCCGCAGGCCCAGAGCATTTATAATTTTAAAAAAAGTATCAATCCGCGGAAAAGTCTGGCCAGAAAGTGCACGATAAAGATTTTCTCGGTTAAGTTCTGCATCCAGGGCCAGCTGAGATATGCCTCGGACCTCGGCGACCTGCCTGATAACAGTCATAATCACATTTGGCATGTCATAGCTTTCTTCGAAAGCTGTTTTGATTAAACCGAGCTGCATTTCCTCGTCATTTTGAAGGAAATCTTTGATGACGAGATCCAATGGTTTTCCATTTTTTATTTTTTTCATTTATTTGTCTCCAAAATCTATCCCTTAATGTAGCTAATTAGCTACAGCCGTCAATCCCGATGGGGCGACACTTACACTGATAGATTTGAGAATTCTTCTGAAAATTATCTAATCCCTTGATTTTTCAGAAAATTGAATTGAGTTTCCATTTGACGAACAAGCTTAAAAGAAGGATTGTGCAGCCTATGTTGAAATTTAATGATCTCAGGCTCAAGCCGCAGATTCTGACTAATCTTGAAAAAGTCGGTTACTCTACTCCCACTCCTATTCAGGGCGAATCCATTCCTTCCTTAATCGAAGGAAAAGATCTCCTCGGCATTGCTCAAACAGGAACGGGAAAAACCGCGGCGTTTACACTCCCTATGCTGGAGCGGCTTTCTCCAAGAGATTTTTCTCTCACCCCGGGACAACCTCGCGCTCTCATTCTTGCTCCAACAAGAGAACTCGCCTCTCAAATTAAAGAAAGCCTCGATAAATATGGCGAGGGCCTAAAATTAAAATATGCTGTGATTTTCGGTGGCGTCGGACAAGCAAGCCAAGTCAGCGCTCTTCGAAGTGGCCTAGACATTCTTGTCGCCACTCCTGGACGCCTTTTGGATCTCATGAATCAAGGTCACTGCAAACTCTCCGCTGTTGAGATTTTTGTCTTAGATGAAGCGGACCGGATGCTCGACATGGGATTTATTCATGACATCAAAAAGGTGATCGCTGTCCTCCCTGAAAAAAAACAAACGCTCCTCTTTTCAGCAACCATGCCAAAAGAAGTTGTTTCCATTGCGAATAGAATTTTAAAAAATCCTATTCGCGTTGAAGTGACTCCTCCTTCAACGACGGTTGAAAGAATCAATCAAAAAATTATTTTTTGCCAAAAAGCTCATAAGTATCAACTGCTCCGAAAACTTCTCCAAGAAGAGAATGTTGAGCTCACTCTAGTCTTCACTCGAACCAAGCATGGGGCGAATAAAATTGTTGATTACCTCAACGCTCACCAGATAAAGTGTGCCGCCATTCATGGCAATAAATCTCAAAATGCGAGAGAAGCGGCCCTCGAAAATTTCAAATCAGGTACGATCAAAGTTCTCGTCGCCACAGATATCGCGGCCCGCGGAATTGATGTTCAAGGTGTTTCACACGTCATGAATTTTGACTTGCCCGTAGATGCTGAAAGCTATGTTCACCGTATTGGACGAACCGCTCGCGCCGGTAAAGACGGTGACGCTATCTCTTTTTGTGATGAAACAGAACGAGATGCTCTGGCCCGCATTCAAAAACTTATTAATCTGAAACTTCCCACAGACACATTTGTGGGAGTGGCAGAAAAATCAGTCAAGGACACAAGACCGGAAAGGCCCTACCGAGATCCTCGCGCCAAACCGAAAGCGAAACCTCAAGGTTCTTCAGCACCTCAGGCCCCAAAAAAAGAAGAAAAAAATAAAGTTGGATTTAAATTCAGGAATAGAAAATGAAAGACTATAAAGATCTTGGCCCACTCAGTGATAAAAAACTTAGAACACTTAGAAATAACCTTAATAACCGTTTAGTGGCCTTTAAAGCGCCGTCTCAAAAGAATCTTCCTCCAAGTCACATGCTCCATGGACTTGATGAAGCTCAATGCAAAGTTTTACTCGAAAGAGTCCTTAAAGAATTAAAGACCCGATTCTAACCTCGAGTCAGGTCTTCAAATTTTTCTAGCCTATGCATGGAAACAGTCTGAGTAATCTTGACCCAATTTTTTGAACTCTGGGCGATGAGATAATTTTTCCAAAAGCTTTCTCCAGACTCTCCTTGAAAACCTATAAGGCCCCAGGCGAGTCCTGATTCTGCATTGGCCAATTTTTCAGCGATATAAATATCCTCACCCTCTCGCTTCACTCCACCCCAGAGCGATAAATTCTCCACCGAGAAAACACCGAAAGAAACTTGATACGTATCAAGATCGGAAAAAATCTCGCTCATCACATGTTCAGGAGAAAATTCCGTGTCCGGTAAAAGAAGAAGATTTTTCTTGCCCCAATAATCACGACTGGCCCAAATGGTTTGCACCCATTCAGGGGTCTTTTTAATTTGAATATGAGGGACCTCACGCTCCATCAACCAATCATTAAGAACCTTTTTATCATCTCGAGAAATAACAAGGGCGGAAGCACCGGCGCGATCCACTCGCTCAAGGGCCTTTTCCATAAAACTCATAGAATAATAAGGATGCTGAAGAAGTTCCTTTGCGGCCGGAGAACCGACTCGGGTACCAAGTCCCGCCGCGGGGATGATCACTCTTGATGCTGTAAGCTTGCTTAAAAAAGCTTCCTGAACTATTCTGCCCTCATGAATTTTGCCGTTGCCGTTTTGACTTATAACCATCCGAATATCACCATTGAGTGTTTAAAATCTGTGGTAGAAATTATTCCCCGTGAACTCATTTATGTTATTCACAATGGCAGTTTAGCAGAGCATAGAGAGAAAGTTCAATCAGAGTTTCCCCAGCTTCAGCATGTGGTCATGCCGGAAAATAAAGGCTTCACCGGTGGTTGCAATGAAGCCATGAAGATTGTTTTAGAAAAATTTGACTGGCTTTATTTTCTCACCAACGACATTACTCTGCTGAGTTTAGGCCCATTACCAGATCTTCCTGGTCTCTATGCTCCCCTTATTTGGCGCAGGAAAAAAGATGTAGTGGACTCCATGGGTGCAGCTTTTATTCCTCAGGAATCAAAACTTTATCATTTAAAATCCAAAGAAGAGTTTTCTAATCTTCCATCAGGTCATTTTCCTTATGTGCCAGGCACGGCGTTTCTCATTCATCGAGATATTTTTCAAAAAACTGGAACTCTTGATGAGTCTCTCCATACCTACTGGGAAGACGTGGATTATTCTCAGCGGGTAAGGCTTCTTGGCCTCAAGATGGATCTGCAATTAAATTTTGAACTTATCCACAAAGTGGGTAAAACCTGTCACAAAGATCCCTTCTATACCAATCATCTTTTTAAACGAAATCGAGAAATTATCTCAAATAAGTACCGCCTATAGTCAGGTTCAAAGATTTAACGTAAAATGAGTTATGTTTCAAAAGCTTAGAAATCACTTCATCATTGGATTTATTTTTCTTATCCTCACGCTTATTCAGCAGTATGGGTTTTACTGGCTCAAAGGTCTGCCGATTGTGGGTCTACCACTAGAGAAGTATTTTCTACTTTTTATCTTCTTTGGGCTCATCACTCTTACTCCTCAAGTAAGAATTCGTTTTGCTCTTTTAAGTTTTTTTCTCGTCTTAAATTTCTTCCAAATGGCCCACCTTTCGTATTTCGGCACTCTCATTCTTCCCTCAGAGATTTATCTCCTCTTTGCTGAATTTCATGAGATTACGGGAACTCTTGTAGCGGAATTATCACATATTATTGTGCCCCTCCTTTTTACGCTCATCCCACTCGCTTTAGGATTTTTTGCTCTTAAAAAGTTTCCACCTCATTACAAAATAAAATGGATTCCCATTCTTATCGGCCTCTACTTTATTTATAACCCCGTCAGAACGGCCATCACCGGTAATACCTGGGGACGCCAGCCATCTACACGAGAGCTGGCCGGTATGAATTTATACCTTGCTTTAAGTTACTTTAGTGGGCGTATCCTGCCTGCCAAACTTTCTAAGGCCAATTCAGGCC
>CANEVK010000221.1 GCA_947442115.1 Bacteriovoracaceae bacterium
CCCAATTTATAAATCCACTCAAGAGGAACACCCATGTCTTTGTGCCAAATCATGAGTGCTTCATCATCAGACTCATGAACAGTCACACGTAGTTTTTCTTTTGGAATCTTCAGGTCAATAGTGAGAAGTTCCCAAGCAAATTTTATGGCGTCTTTTTTGAAGTAATCCCCAAAAGAAAAATTCCCGAGCATTTCAAAAAATGTATGGTGTCGAGCTGTAAAGCCCACGTTCTCAAGGTCATTATGTTTACCCCCGGCGCGAACACATTTTTGAATGGTCACGGCCCGGCGATTATTGGGAGTTGCTTTACCTGTGAAGAAATCTTTGAATTGATTCATGCCTGCATTCGCAAAAAGAATCGTTGGATCATTGTGGGGAACAAGGCTAGAAGATTTGTGTTTTTCATGGCCTTGGCGGATGAAGTATTGAGAAAAAGCATTCCTAATTTCTTGCGCGCGCATAGATTCCCTTTGCAGTTAAAATGAGTGCCTCAATTTAACATGAGAGGGGCCATTTATCTATGAGGGGCGACGTAAAAAGACCGTTTTGACCGAGAGCGTTAAGTGGACCTTATTTTAGGGCCCACTTAGGTGTGTTTAATGTTTTAGGTTTAGGATTAATCGCCGGTTTAACGTACGTGTTATCTCTGGGAGTCACTCTAAATTGGTAGCGGTAGAGCTCCTCTTGGCGAACTTCTTCAGGGTCTCTCATTTCATTGATTTCTGTCATGTTTCTTATAAATTCGCTTTCCTGTTGAGTGAGAATTTGACTAAGGGCTTTCTCCAAACTTTTGGTCTTTCTGAGGAGAGATGCACAATGAGTCATCCAAGGATGGTCGGGACTCCCGGCTTCTCTCATCCATTCAGGGTTTAGGATCAATTCAGGATATTTACTGTAAATTTCTCTCCAAATCGTTTCAGGCGGTTTTCTGGCTCCCATAAGTGGGGCGGTTAAGATTGAGAGGATGGTTCCTTTGACCGCACCTTTTATAACGGCGGCCCCAAAACTCATCAAAGCGGCCCGTCCAAGACCTTTAGCAAGTTCACTTACAAGCGTGCCTGCAATGACTTTGGCCACAAGACCACTTCCTACGGCTTTGTAAGCTGATTTAGCGAATTCTTGAATCATCTCTTTGATGAGTTCTTTTTTAAATTCCTCAATAATATGATGAGGTATGGTGTGATTTTTACGATCACGAATGGCTTTTGAGAGTGCTGTTTGAATTGATGAATGAACGTCAATTTTCAGGTCATCAAGATTAAATATCTTTCCATTTCTCATGGCCTGCTTTGGACGGATTCCATCTCCAAAAATGCTATTCAGTTGATTTATATTAAATTGTCGTCTTAGTTCCTCTACAAAAATTTTCTTTACGACAAGATCAAGTAAAGATTTTTTATAAGCTATTAATTTATATTCTGGTGATCGGCTCGATTCTTCAAAATCTATTCCATACACGAGGCGTGAGATTTGAGAGTCTAAGACTTTAAGAAACTGATCATAAATAACATTTTGATTCGCATGACAGTATTTATATTCCACGAGATTTTTGTTCTCTGGAACTTTAAAATAATTTTGAGCATTGGCCCCTTGAAAAGTCAGCAATAAGCAAAATGAAAAGAGTATTTTTTTCATTTAAATGTCCTAAATTGATTGCGTCGTTGAGAAGTCAAAAGTTTGAGCAGTTTCAGTCGTTTGATCTTCATTTTGCAAAGAGATTTCGGGAGCAGTTTCAGAGCCAAAATCACCAATTTCTATATTATGGTTTTCAGCTAAAAAGTTTTCAGAAGATGTTTGAGCATCCTGACCCTCAAAGCGAAGACGTGTTCCTTCAAGCGGACCATTGGTTAAAGTCACCATATAAGAGTTTTGATCAACTTGGTACATGAGGCCTGAGAAAACTTCTCCATTGAGATCATATTCAAATGTATTGCCAGTCATTTCAGAGAAAGCAATATCAACATTCAGACCACCAGGAAGAGAGGCTTTAAGGGATTCAATAATTCCATTATTTGTAGCAATTGAGCCACTAAACTCAGACGTTTTAACACCATTTTGCCATTTCTTCGGGTTCATTACTTCGACTAAACCCATATTTAGTGAAGCTTCAACAGCGGCAGGATTCTCTTGAGCTGCAGGTTCAGTTTCTTTATTCATCGTTTGAGCTTCAAGGATAGCGACTTTCTTTTCAGTGGCCGGAATTTTTCTCCAATCAGTAGCCACCGCAAGGTTTCTCCCAACTTTTATAATGCCGTAAACTTCATCGATACGCTTGATGTTGGCCGAATCAGAAAGGCTAAGATTGGAATCGGAATGAATCATGAGAGCGTTATAGCTTCCAACAATCGCGATAAGAGCGGTTGTGAGTAGAGCAAAAGTTTTCTTTTGATTCTTTTTCATATTTTTTCCCCTGTGCCTTGTATAGAGCAAGCTAAATGCCATCTTTCACAGGTGTAACACATTGAAAATACTGATTAATTAGGGCCAGAGTTGTAGCTTTTTCATGCAGTGTCTAGTTTTTAGACAATTTTTGGGTGGCGAATAACCTAGTCATTTTTGAAAGCGCATTCTAAGTTGCTTGAAACTAAACCAGCGGAGGTCGATCCATGAAAACCATCAATGCAGAATTACTTCAAAAGCTTCAGTGGCGTTATGCTACGAAGGTCTTTAATAAAAAAAAGAAAATTTCACCTGAAAACTGGGATGTTCTTGAACAATCACTTCTTTTATCACCGTCTTCCTATGGGCTTCAGCCTTGGAAATTTATTGTGGTTGAAAATGAATCCTTAAGAGAAAAACTTAAGCCGGTTTCTTGGGGACAAAATCAAGTCACTGACGCGTCTCATTTTATCGTCTTTGCCACACTCAAAGAGCTGAAAGCAGAATTCATTGAATCGTATATTGATCGAATTGCAGAGGTCAGAGGGCAATTAAAAGAAAGTCTCAGTGGATATGAAACGATGATGAAGAAAAACATCGTTGAGGGAATGAAAAAAGACTATGTTTTTCATTGGAATCAAAGACAGGCCTACATTGCGATGGGTTTTCTATTAGAAACAGCAGCATTGCTTGAGATTGATACTGTCCCTATGGAGGGAATCGATCCTAAGGCCTACGATGATATCCTGGGTTTAACGAACTCCGACTATGGAACTGTAGCGGCTGTGGCACTAGGCTATAGAGATGAAGCAGATAAGTATGCTGAAGCTAAAAAAGTTCGATTTGCTAAAGAAAAAGTGATTCAGTTTTTGAAATAAAAAAAAAGGCGCAGTAAACTGCGCCTTTAAAGAGAGCTTAGATTGATTTTGGTTTGAACCAGCATAGTGGACGAAGACCAGTCTTGTGTCCATTTGCCTTGTGACATGTTCCAGTCACTTCATCTTTTTGTGAAACATCTAATTTGAAATCAACATCACAAAGAGCACCCTGGAAATAAGTATCTAGGCGGCACTGATAAGCTGGGTGAGCGTCATTTGTTGTTGAGACAACATTGCGATCAGGTGTTTCAAATTTTGCAGGAGATGCGTTTCTCATAGAAGCAAAAAGGTTTGAAACTGAAACTCCCGCCATTCCGATTCTGATACAAATATTTTTATCATCTTTGTTAAGGTGTTGTTTAGAACAAGCACTCACAAGAATTTCAGGAGCATTTAAGTTAGAAACAATTGTCGCATTGTCATCACTTAAGAAAGCTTTACGGAGACATTTTAGGGCCGCGAAATAATCTGATTGTCCTTCATTAGAAGCCCAACGATTTAAGAACATCGCAACTTTTGGTGCTCCACCAAGTTGGTGACCAAGCTCGTGGCAAAGAACAAGGGCAAAACCATCTTCAGTTATTGTTTCATGGCGGGCCAAACCACCGTACATATTAACGACCCATCCACCAAAAGATCTAGTAGCATTGGCATTAACAGTTCCATCTTCCCATTTGCGATTAATAGTGAGTTTTCCACCAAGGTTAGAAACGATTGGTGAATAAATGGCTTCAATTTTTTCAATCACGTCATTGAATTGTTCTTGAGATAATCCACCCATGCGCTTGATGTTTGCCGGAATATTAAGATTATTTTCTTCAACGAAACCAGACTTTCCATCTTCGCTACAGGCCAAAATGCTAGAAGATAGAATCAGAGTTAACAGGAACAGGATCGATTTCATAAATACTTCCTTGTTGATGCTTTTTAAGGTCCATTCAATGGTCCAGAAAAAATAGACAGAGAAGAAGCATAACAAGAGAAAAATACTTGTGTAAAATAATAAGTTCTTTAATGCAGAGAATTGTCAGACAAAGTAATATTGGAGAGCTTTTTTACATTCCTCGTAAGCATGACCTTTTGAGATTAAAAATCTTATCATTTTGTTCTTAAGTTTGAGTCGTTCTTCGTATTCCCGTGGAATAACTTTTGATCTTAATTTTTTATCGATCAGTTTTTTGAGAGAGTCTTGATCTTCAAAACCAAGCTCGAGCCCAGCATTTTTAAAATCATCATCAGAAAATTCAAGTTTTTCAAGTGAGCCACGTTGGCGGATTTTATTTGCAGATTCACCTTTTATCATCCATTTACGGATAAAAAGTCTTTTATAATTTTCTTCCTTAAGAAGTCCGCGTGACTTGAGGGTTTCAATGATTTCTTCAACTTCATGCGGAGGGTTATCTTTTTTTGAGCGCAATTTTTGGCGAAGTTTAAATGCGGAATAATCCTGACGGGCCAAAAGATGAATAGAGTAATTGTAAATGCGTTGATTCATAGAAAATAAAAAGGGCCACCGAAGTGGCCCTAACTTTTACTGAACTTTAGTTTTTGTCTTTGTGTTCTTTTCTTCTTTGATTTCACCAGTGGTCATATCCACATTTGAGGTATCAGCTTTAGTAATTCCGTGCTTTGCCAAAACTTTTTGACGAATTTCATGCATCATTTCTTGGTTGTTCTTCAAGAATTCTTTTGAAGCTTCACGACCCTGTCCAACTTTTTGATTGTTGTACGAGTACCAAGCTCCAGCTTTCTCAATAATACCTTCGTTCGCAGCAACATCAAGAAGATCGCCCTCTTTAGAGATTCC
>CANEVK010000222.1 GCA_947442115.1 Bacteriovoracaceae bacterium
ACGATCACAAGCTTGAAGGGATCATTGGTCTTTTAACTCCTATTTGTAAGGCCTACTGTTCAGAACAGGGCTTTCAAGTTTCTTCTCTCGCTCTTCAGGCGCACGGGGGTTATGGCTACTGTACAGAATATGGTGTGGAGCAATTTGTTCGAGACACACAAATCGCGATGATTTATGAAGGCACGAATGCCATTCAGGCGATTGATTTTGTCATGAGAAAAATTCTTAAGGATGGTGGAAAATCTCTGGGAGTCTTGAGCCAAGAGATTGTAGTCGCTGTTCAGTCACTTGATGAGACAAAGTTTAAAAAAGAAAAAGAGCTTTTCGGAAAAGTTCTGATGCAAGCTCAAGCGATCATGCAACAACTTGGTGGGTACGCAAAAAATAATCAATACAACTTGATCCTTCAAAATTGTAGCGATTTTCTCCACTTTGCGTCGCAAATGGTAGTGGGATGGAAATTACTTCAGTCTGCAGTCCTAGCAGACCAGAAGCTTCAAAGTGCATCAGTCGGAGATAAAAAATTCTACGAATCTAAGATTGTGGATTTCAAGATTTATTGCGCTCATTACTTGAGTCATAATCTTTCTTTAGCAAAAACCATCAATGATTTTTCTGATGATGTCTCAACGCTGGAGATTTAAATTTCTTCATGATAGGATGAAGTTAATTTAAATTTAAAAGGTTACTACAGTGTTAAAAAATAAAGTCTTTGAGCTGGCCCAGAAATTCTCTGGGTCAACTCATGGCAGTTCTGATTATGACAAAGATTCTGTCTTTGTAAGAGGCTCCCATGATCGAGAGTACGTGCCTCTTTCTTATCTTCAAAAAGAACTTCCTGAGGTTAATGAAATCAATAAACTGAAAGCAGAAGGTTTTGTTTTCAGCAGCTATGATTTCCTTGAAATCAATGAGTTTGATCAGTGGTATCTCAATCAGTTTAATAAAAGATTATCCAGCAAAATTATGAAGAACATTGGTATTCTTCACCTGCCTGATCAAAAAGCGATTTTTGATACGGTTGAGGTTGTTCATCAAACCTTTCAAATTTTAAAAGACCATAAAGTCCTCATGAATGGAAAGAATCTTCCGATTCAATTAGGGGAGTGGTACTCAAAAATAATTTTCGGTCTTCATCAAATAAAATCATCTTCACAGCGTGGCTTTGATTTCAAAACAGAGATTGGAAAAGTCGTTGAAGTTAAAGTTCATTGGCATGATTCAACCTCACCTAAAGGTGTAAAGATTAAAAAGTCTCTTGCTGAGTTATCTGACTACTGCATCATCATGTACGTGGCCAAGAATTTTACTATTAGAGATATTCTCTTCCTCGATTCTGAATTTATTTTAAGAAAGTTTGATACGAAAGGGCATACGATTTTTTTAAAGGATCAAGATGTCGCTGGTTACTTTTTTAGTAAATCAGATAAGCACTTTGATAAAGTGGCCAACAAAACGGCCCTGCTGCAGTTTGCAAGTCCAACTTTGGCCATGAAGCTTGAAGATCGATTAAAGTAATTTAATACAAGCTATATTCGGCCACTCGACACTCAATATCCCCATTGAAAAGAATATGTCTTTTTGTTGTCTTAAGACCAACGACCTTTAGCATCTCAAGATTTCCAGTAAACAGCGCCGTTCTGTGACCTTTGTAATTATGCTTCCAATGATCACCTAGACCTTTATAGAGTGCTTTTAGTTTTTCCTCTTCACCATGCTCCAGTCTTTCTCCATAAGGAGGATTACAAATGAATAAACATTTCTTTTGACCTGGATTTAAGACTCGGGCATCTATTTGAGTGATGGTGATGAGTGAATCTAATTTCGCTTTCTTGATGTTATCTTGAGCAGAGTCGAGGACGTAATCGGATAAATCATTGCCAGAAATTTTACCTTTGAGGGATGGTATCTTTTTGAGTCCCTCAGCAGTCTTTTGACTTATTTCATCTAATATTTTTTTAAAGTTTTCTAGGAGGTGCTCATCTTTTGTGAGCCATGGATAATTAAGGAAAGTCCATTGCTTATAATCTGGGTTTTTCAGGTGACGCTCAACCTTGAGATAACTTGGAGCTATATCAAGGGCCATCAGAGCAGCCTCAATCACAAATGTTCCTGATCCACACATCCCATCGATGAGGTCTTCAGTCTCAGGATTCCATTTCACCAGTTTTAAAATTCCTGCCGCTACATTTTCTTTTACTGGAGCCTCGGTTTTAGAAATCCGATACCCACGCTGATTGAGGGGATCTCCACAAAGATCATACATGAGAGTGACGACGTAAGGTTTAGTTTGACCTTTATCAATTCTTGCGAGGAAGGCAACATCTGGAAATTCTTTGGCCACACTCGGACGATCTCCCTCATGGTGGCGGAAGTAATCGACGATAGCATCTTTGAGTTTTAAATTGGCAAACTGTGAGTTTCGAAATTCTTCTCTTTCAAAAGGAAGATCTCCAAAGATTGTTGTGAGGCGAAAAGTTTGCTTCACATCCATGAGACTTTTCCACTTAATATCAGTGGCTTCAAGGTAGTAGTCTTTTTCGTTGTTTACTTCAAACTGGTACAAAAACTTAAAAACCCGGCTCGCTAAACGAGACATTAATATGGTCTTAAGGGCCACTTCATGAAACGCCTCAAACTGGACACCACCCCGAATCGCTTCTATTCTTTGGGCCCCCAAACTCATGAGTTCCTCACCTAAAAGCTCTTCCAGACCAGTCGGACATGAGGCAAAGTATTCAAATCGATATTTTTTCATTTTTAGCCTTAGATAAACCCTTAATATGTCGAGTGGGCCCCTTGAGACCTTGGGTAAAGAGTGTTAGGTTAAGCCCAATAACTTATATCTCGCTTATCTACCAGACCAAAAAAGGTTTAGGAAAAGGAATTGTCGATGAAAGCAACTTTTTCACAGGGTACCTACGGGAACTCAACTCGCTTAAAGTACAAAGTTAAAGACATCAGTCTTGCTGACTGGGGTCGCAAAGAGATCAAACTCGCAGAAGCTGAAATGCCAGGTCTTATGGCCCTGAGAGAAGAGTACGGAAAAACCAAGCCTTTAAAAGGTGCCCGTATTGCGGGTTGTCTCCACATGACAATTCAAACGGCTGTTTTAATTGAAACCCTAGTTGACCTTGGTGCAGAAGTGACTTGGTCATCTTGTAATATTTTTTCAACTCAAGACCACGCTGCCGCTGCTATTGCTGCCGCAGGAATTCCGGTTTATGCCTGGAAAGGGATGAACGAAGAAGAGTTCATGTGGTGTATTGATCAAACTGTATTCTTTGGTGATAAAAAAGAGCCTCTGAATATGATTCTTGATGATGGGGGAGATCTTACTCAACTTATCCTTGATAAATACCCAGAGCTTTATAAAGGTATTAAAGGAATTTCAGAAGAAACAACGACAGGTGTTCACCGTCTGTACGAGCTTGCCAAGCAAAACAAGCTTCCAGTTCCTTGTATCAACGTTAACGATTCTGTGACGAAGTCAAAATTTGATAACAAATACGGATGTCGTGAATCATGTGTCGATGCTATCAGACGTGCTACAGACGTGATGATTGCTGGTAAAGTTGCTGTGGTTGCTGGTTTCGGTGATGTTGGTAAAGGTTCAGCAGATTCTCTTAAGGGAGCTGGAGCTCGAGTCATCGTAACAGAAATTGATCCTATCTGTGCTCTTCAAGCCGCGATGGAAGGTTACGAAGTTAAGAAAATGGATGATGCTGTTAAGGAAGCTGATATCGTTGTGACCACGACTGGTTGTAAAGATATCGTGACTGGTAAGCACTTCCTGGCCATGAAAGATAAAACGATTGTTTGTAACATCGGTCACTTTGACATCGAAATCGATATGGCCTGGTTGAATAAAAATTACGGTCACACGAAAGATACTGTGAAACCACAAGTGGATCTTTATACTCTTGAAAACAACAATCAAGTGATCGTTCTTGCTGAAGGTCGCTTGGTGAATTTAGGGTGTGCGACTGGTCACCCAAGTTTTGTGATGTCTAACTCTTTCACAAACCAAACACTTGCTCAAATTGAGCTTTGGACTAATGCTCAATCTTATGAAAAGAAAGTGTATATGCTTCCTAAGCACCTTGATGAAAAAGTGGCTCGTCTTCATTTAAAGAAGATTGGTGTTGAGCTGGATGTGCTTTCTCCTGCACAATCTGAGTACCTGGGTATTGCAGCTTCAGGCCCTTATAAGCCTGAATACTATCGTTATTAATTTTCAAAGGGCGCTTCGGGCGCCCTTTTTTTTTGAAATGAGTGAAAGATGAAAATCATTCTTGCTTCTGATCATGCGGCCTTCCATGAAAAACAAGAACTCGTAAAGTATCTTCAGGCCCAGCATGAAGTGATTGATGTTGGAACAAATAATTCTGATTCCACTCATTACCCTGAGTGGGCGAAAAAATTAGTTGAGTATGTTAAATCTGAAAATGCTGTCGGGATTTTACTTTGTGGCTCTGGCATCGGTGTTTCGATGGTGGCCAACCGATTTGCAGGGATTCGAGCAGCCCTTTGTCGCGATGAGGATGATGCAAAAATGGGCCGGCTTCATAATGATGCCAATGTGCTTTGTCTTTCTGGTCGAAAGACTTCAATTGAGCTGATAAAAAAAATCACTGAGACTTTTCTCACCACCTCTTTTGAGGGAGGAAGACATCAAGAAAGGATTAATCAGTTTAATCTTCTTGGAGAGTGATTATTTTTTTTCTTCTTCAACCTGAAGTTTATTGATACCTGATCTTAGATAGCGATTAGAGATGATATCAAAAATAGGTGTATCTGGACTTTGGGTGACGTCCGCTTTTTCCATAGCTTTATCAGCAAAAGTTAAAATTTCTGTTCCGGACTGAGCTTCTGCCTCTTGCCCTGGGAGTCCTATGGTCAACTCTTCGTCTTCTACCGCTCCAAAACCTCCGCCACGTTTTGAGTTCCCAGATTGCTCAGTGGCTGCAATTTTTTCTTTGATGTCTTTAGGAAGTTTATCAAGGGCGGTACTCACTCCTTTGTCTCCGAAACCACCAGGTGGTGTAATAGA
>CANEVK010000223.1 GCA_947442115.1 Bacteriovoracaceae bacterium
AATTTTATTATTTTTAATAAAAATAACTCTGCCTGAGTCCATCTTGAGAAGATGGTCCTCTTGGTTCATACCCCAGCTGATATTAGAAACTTTACCAAAGAAGGAAGAACCAAAAACAAGAGGTGAACTTAAAAGTAGCATCACTAAAAAAAAATTCATAAAGTCCTCCTTGCAAAGAAATAATCAGATCCAAACAAGATACCAAGACACAGCATATTTAGTGCAGCATGGTTGTCATTTTAT
Source organism: Bacteriovoracaceae bacterium (assembly GCA_947442115.1). Lineage (GTDB taxonomy): Bacteria > Bdellovibrionota > Bacteriovoracia > Bacteriovoracales > Bacteriovoracaceae > Peredibacter. The sequence continues at coordinate 244 of CANEVK010000223.1, forward strand.
CTTTTTTTATTCAAAAGATTTATTCCTGATATTTACAACATATTTTTTGGCAGGCTTACTAGCGAACGTGGAAAAATTTTAAAAAGGAGATTTTATGAAATTTATCTTTGCCTTCTCAATCCTTGTTTCATCAATCGCTTTTGCTCAATCTAATGGGTATCAAATTAAATGTTATGAATCTGCTCAACAAAGCGGTGGGACTAATCTGGCGTATGTTTTAAGAGTTTTTGGGAATGAAAATAATATTAAGCTTGAATGGCCAAGCGAGCCAAACATTTCTGGGAATTTACATATGCACAATGGATGTTTAGAGGGAAAAAAAGGAAATGATCTTGTATGGAGAGCTTGCCTCGGTGAAGGTCAAAACGTATATGGGCTTGTTCCTGTTGAGGTCATGGACGAGACTTATCAGAATGAACGTACAGTTTATTGTAATAAGAAAATTCGCGGTTGGATGGGACCCGTTTTTGAATAAGCAATAAATTACGGGGTTGGAAAAAGGATTTTCCAACCCTTATTTTTTCTTTTTCTTCAGTTAAATTTTTCTTGGTAATTTTTCATCTAAATATAAATAAACATCCTATTAAATATTTTGAATGGCCCCCTCACATTTTTTTGAAATTTTTTTTTCTTGTCAAATAATAGGCTTTTTTTCATCTTCAGAAGTTAACTCTGAAGGATCATCTAAACTTTCCTATCCGTGAGCACCAAAGTGAGCATAGGCCGATTGAATTTTACTTTCTTGTGCGGAAGCTTCAGAAATTAGGAAAAGAAATGCATATACAAAAATATGAGATTTTTTTACTAACCTTGAATTCCCTACTGTAGATTTCGCTTTATCTTATCGGCGCACAAACCAAAAAACTCAAGTGTTATTCAAGAATTCCGATAAGTACCTGTAATTAAATTTAATTTGGAGACATCATGACCACCAGGAAAGCCATTTATCTCGTTGATGATATGGTCACCAATCACCTTATTTTTAAATCACACCTCAAAAATGCAGATTACGATATCATTGCCTTTAAAGCTCCTATAGATTTTCTCAAACAAATTAGAGATCTTCCAAAGCCAGATTTATTAGTCTTTGATATTGAGATGCCTGAAATGAATGGCCTGGAACTGGCCACAGAGATTAAAAAAAATATTGAGCTCCAAAATGTCCCTATCATTTTTTTTACATCACTTGATGATGAAGAGATGATGACTAAAGCGTACCATTCAGGGGCCGTTGAATTTATTTCGAAGTCCATGAAAGGGACTGAACTAAGATTGAGGATTGAAAACATATTAAATCTTGAAGAACTGAAAAAGAAGACAATTATATTAAATCAAGAGCTCACTCAAAAATTGAAAATCAATCAAATTCTCTTCCGTGTTCTCTTTCATGATCTTGCAAATCTCATTTCCATCATTGATGCTAATACGACCCTCGCTCAGGCCGTCTTAGAAAATCATCCTGCGATGAAAAGGATCGAAAAAACTGCAAAATCAGTTGTTAACCTCAAAGAAATATTAAATTCTATCAGAAGCTTAACCGATGCCTCTCCAGAAATCCAAACCTGCTCTGTGAAAGAGGCCTTTCAAAACATCGAATTTATTTTTGCAGACAGACTGAATCAAAAAAATCTTAAATTTGAATATCAGTGTGATGAAAGTGTCAATGTGGATGTTCCAAAATCATTTCTCATACATCAAATCCTTGCGAACTTTTTAACGAATGCCATCAAGTTCTCACCCGAGAATAGTTTTATCAAAATTTGGGCAGAAATGAGTCAAGACAGAGTTCATATTTTTATACAGGATTCGGGTACAGGAATGAGTGATGAGGTAAAGCAAAAAATCTTAAGTGAAGATCAATACTTCACCTCAGAAGGTACGCAACAAGAAAAAGGGACAGGTTCAGGAGTAAAGATTGCACAGTTTTTTATCCAAAAATATAAAGGTGACCTTAAAATAGAAAGTGAGAAAGATAAAGGTACGCTTATAAGCTTGTCCTTCAAAACTGCCCTCATATAATGGTATTAAAACCTAACGTAGCAACGTCTGATTATAAAAAAACAAAAAGGCTGGATAAGATTGAAAAGATTACCTGGCCAGGGTTAATAATCAAATTTTTCTAAAAAATAGATTGGGTTTGATTAATTCAAATGAGGCAATCCATTAAAGAGTCTTAAAAAAAAGTCTAATTGATAGGAGTCTTACAAACTCCGTCTTCCCTTAACTTTTTCAACCCGTTAACAGTCATATCTTCAGCGACAGGCATGAGCTCCTTCAATCCCACAATGACATTTATACGAGTATATTCATCGCCATCAATCAGAACATCAGTATTTTTATACTTAATTTCAGCAGGAAAATCAGTCACTTTCGCAAGGATTTGAGCCACGACTTCATTCTTCCTATTAAAACGATAGGCTGCAATGGCACATCTTTTTTTATTTTCCACACTTACCTGCGGCAGCGATAAAAAATCTTCAGATGAAATCAACAAATCTCTAAAAGAATGAGGCAGGGACGTCAAATCCCCCTCCTGTCCAGGAAGGTAGATCGTAAATGTTCCATCAAAATTAAATTTATAAAACTCAATTCCAGCTTCCGTCATTTCTTTAGCTTTAAAATTAAAAGCTCCATCAAAATTGTTATTAAGCAAATAGTAATCTCTTATTTTTTTTCCACTCTCCCACTTCACCTTTACAATAAAACTTGGATCCAGCTTTTCACTCATGGGAGTACACCTCATTTCACAAGGAACAGGGAATTCTGGCGTTTTTGAAAAAGCGCTCAAAGATAAAAACAAAAGTCCCATTAATGTAAATGTCATGTCATTTCTCCTAGAAAATCCCAAAGCGGATTATGCGACTATTCATAACATAAGAGCGAATTTAAGGGATTTTCTTTGTAAAATATTCATACCTAACAGAATCCTTTTTTAATTCATGAAAAACCACTTAACCCCTCGTTTAAACAACCGGTCTCGGGAGGGGGGGGTGAAGCCACTACTTTTGGCATTTTTAGAAGAATTGAATCATAAGTGATCGCTCCAAATCTAAACGTAAGTAGAAATCCTATTAACGATGTTGGGACAATGAAAACGTATCAGGTTACACGCAAATTTTTCACACTTAATAAGTTCAGAGGCAATTATACTGATTTGCAAAGCTACATTCTTCAATCAAACCACTTCATTTCATTTTTTCTTTTTCGTTGGGATCTCTATTCCCACACCAAACGTAACGGGAGCAAAATAGAGATTATATTTTGCTCTCCCATCAAGAAATGGTTGATCAATTTTTGCTGCCGTGAACTTTTGATCAACAAAAACTGAGACAATTCCTTTTTTATAGTCTAAACGCTGACCGGCCGATGCTGATACACCTTTAATTTGGAGTTTTTGATCATAACCATCAGTCGCCCAGAAGTCCTGATCATTTTTATAGGCGGTGAATCCAGTTCCGGCCATAAATCCAACTTGAGCATAGGGAGTATAAGTCAGCTTTCCAGTTTTTTTATTTCCAGCAACATCGATCTTATAACCATAACCAACTTGTGGATTTATATTCCAGTAGGTGTTTTCAAAGCGGCGCAGGTACATCTGGGATGGATCCAGATTATAGTTACCATCAAAGGCCTTATCTTCAGTCACGACTCCATTAACTTGCTGACCATTAATCGTCCCATCAAACTGAGTCGATTGATACTTTTGCTTGAGATACTTCAAATGGAAAACAGACACCATAATGACATGATGGCCTTTATCAATAGTCAGGCCAAAAGTACTCGTCGGTTCATCTAAAAAGCGAAAAGTATTACCAGGTTTTTTGATTTCTTCGAGTTTAAAATATTCAAAACTATGTCGCTCTTTCCATTGAAAATCAGTGAACGTTCCGTTAACTTTAGAACTCTCTACTTGTACATCGCTATTAAAATACTTAGCGCGACTATAGCCAAATGAAAACTTGATGTGCCATTTATCCTTATCTTCATCTTCCATTTCAACCGTGAAGGTCTTATTTTTATACTTAGGATCCTGAAAGAGAGAGCCCCATTGCTCACAGGCCTTCTTTCTTTCTTGCTCATCCTGATCCATGACCTTGGCCATATCAAAACTTAAACGCTCAACCGGCGACAGAACCAAGCAATCCTCAGAGGCCCCTTGAACTTGCTCCTGAGGCCCAGGACAAAATTGTTTGAGGTCCACATACAATGTATAAGGTTCCTTATCTTGGGCCATGGCCGAAAATGAGAAAAAGGTCGCAAGAAATCCGAGCTTTAAAATTTGCTTATTCATGCTGTTCTTATCGGGAATTAAGAGAAAAAATAAAGCCTCAAAAATGTTCCGAGCTCATTCCATCGGAGTTAGCTCCAAACGACTCTTAATCAATTTCAATGACACTCAAAGAAAATGTTTCAAGGAGTAAACTACTCAAGAAAGAAAAGAGTTAAACTGAGTCCAACAACAAAGGACACTACATGCTGAGACTTGAGAATAAGAACGACATCGTTCACTCATTTGGGAGAAAAAAGTGATAATGGATCTGCAAAGAAAGAGTGAAGCTCTTGAAAATAAATCTCTTAAAGATATAAAAAATAGACTGGCCTTGAGCAAAACGGGTATCATTTCAAGTCATGACATTTTAGACAACTCTTGGGGAATAGATTAAACTTAATTATGATCATGAGCTTAAAAGAAATTAAACGATACCCGGTCCGTCGAGATGACCTCTTGCAGGGGCATGATGCAGCTGATGAACTGCTGCTTCAGCACCTCGGGAGTCTTGAGTTAAAAGATAAAAGAATC
>CANEVK010000224.1 GCA_947442115.1 Bacteriovoracaceae bacterium
GCTTCATCAACTGAATTTGAAAAATCATGAAAAAGCGCGTGTGCGGCCATAAACGTCCTCCTTGACGAGTCTTATAAAAAACTGTGTGTGTGTGAACTTAAACTTTTAGTAGGTTCGTATGAGTCCAACCATGACTCCGCGAATTTCACATTCGCGATCTTTGATGATGATTGGCTTCATTGTTTTATTTGCGGGATGAAGTTCAATTTGTTTTGATTTTTTAAAGTAATGTTTAAGTGTCGTCTCATTTTCAACGACTGCAACGACAATTTGACCATTTTCCGCTTGAGACTGGTGTTTAATGATGGCAACGTCTCCATTGAGAATTCCATCTTCAATCATAGATTCCCCTTTAACCTTCAAGGCATAGTACTGACCTTTACCCAGCATATGAGTGGGAACACTGATACGATCAGAGTTTTCTATGGCCTCAATTGGGATTCCGGCAGCGATGGAACCTAAGAGAGGTATTTCTTCTGTGTTCTGTTGAACAACCGATGGCATAAGTCCTCTGACAGAGTGAGAGTCATTGATGAGGTAACCACCATTTGTTAAGTATTTAATGTAGTCTTGAACTGACCCCAATGATTTAAAACCAAAATGTTCCTGAATTTCTTTTTGAGTCGGAGAGTAGTCATGCTCTCTTACGTATTCAGTGATAAAATCTAAGACTTCTTTTTGTTTTTTAGTAAGGGCCATATATTCTCCGTATCGTTTCCGTACTTGAAAATAGTTTATGCGTATTTTTTCCGTAGATCAATAAGAAAATGAAAAAAAAATGATTTTACTGAGCGTTTATAGGGGCAGATTTTTTATCAAATCTTTTTCTGAAGGTACATTTTTGGCAAAGTTCCTCTAAGACTTCATGTTTTTGGAATCCATTTCTCATTTTTTTAAGTCTCTGACCCTCTAGGATGTGTTGCAACCCATCTGTAAGAACATTGCCTAATGGAATACCTGCTTCCTTATCAAGACAGCAGGGAACGACCGTCCCATCAGCATGGATTCCAATCTGTTGGGATAAAGCATGACAAAATCCTTGAGGGCCCAAATTGGGATCTTGCAAGGATGGCCATTGAAATTTTGTATCAAAGTGAAAATAGAGTCGACCTGTGATATTTTTACTTTTTTTAAATCTGACATCAACTCGTTCATTTATAGGGACTTGAAAAAACTCACAGATATAATCGATGATTTCTTGGTTTTCATCACGCTCTTGATCAGGACTTGGGAGATTCCAGAGTCTATAATTGATGTATAAATCAGGCCTTGCTTTCAGCGCTTCTTTTGAAAATTGAAGAATATCAAAGATAAAGGGGCGTATGTCCTTATCTGGAAAATTATCTTTAAAACTATGGAGAGAAAAATTAATTTGATTGAGGCATTTGGAGTTCAAAAATGTATCAAACCCAAATTTTGAGAGATAAGTTCCATTCGTCGTCAGATGTATTTTAGCATTTTCATCATTACAGATGTTAAGTATTTCTTTGAACTCTGGATGGGCCAACGGTTCACCCATAAGGTGAAGGCAAACTTGCTCTGTGTGGGGCAAAACTTGGACTAATATTTTTTGAAAATTTTCTTTTGAGAGTACTTTCTTTTCTCTTTCAACTTCCGGGCAGAAAGTGCATTGCAAATTACAGATGTTGGAGATTTCAATATAAGTTTTTAGAAAGCGCATGCCATGGGTATATCACAAACCATGGCAGGCGTCATTATAAGATCAGTTGGCGGCCACATCTCTGGCCGGAACTCTAGACTCTTGATCCATGGCCTTGATTAAATCATTGATTCCTTTACTCATTGAGGCAAAAACTTGAGGAACGCTAACTTCTTTATTGAGCATCCAGTGATCCGTCTCAGCTTTATATTCGTAGTAGAGATTCGTTTGATTCTGTGAAATTTCGGTAACAACAAAAGTGGAAATAACTTGATCGAATGCAGAGTCTTTATCAAATTTTGGCTGAGTATATTTTTTGACTTCCTTGTCGTTGATCATGGTTTGAGTAATTTTTACTGTCTTTTGATTTTGTGAATTGGTTTGCTCGTAGACTCGAATCAATTCGTAATGAGTAAATTTACCGCGGTTATAGATATGGCGAGCGAGTAGGTACCTCTCTATTTCACCATTTTCTTTGGCCCAACCTGCCTTATTGATATCTTTGATCACAACAGTTTCGACTAAGTTTTCATTATGGTATTTGCAGTTGGTATTTTTGTCAGTGAACTCTCTTTTATCTTTGAGGCCGTTGTTACATTTTTCGTTAAAATTAACAATACTTCTGATCACGTTTTTGATGGATGTTGAAAAAGTTTTTGAAATGGATCCAGAGTAAGTTCTGACTGAGTCCTTCTTGATACTTTCAACAGCAACACCATTGATTGTATTTTTGGTGATATCACTGGCAAACGCCATATTTGTGAGAAGGGTCAGAGGTAAAATGAGTTTCAAGCAAGACATAGCACTTCCTTAGCTAGCTAGTGGAAATTCTATTCTAATATGCTTTTATAATAAAGCACGGTGGGTAAAAAGGTGCTTCCTGACCACATGCCATAGCTTTGAAAAAATGCTATTTCAATAACTTATTGAGCGTTTGGAAAACGACAATCTATGTTATTGATTGGTTGAGGTGATAAATCAGGGTTGAAAAAGCTGGCCGAGTAGATTCTTCCCCAGCGTGGGATTTGATCTGGCCACAAATCGACAACCAGACGAACTCTACCACCTTGATAGTTAAGGCGATTAAATTCTTGAAATCGACTTTGAGAGATTGTGTAGCGCGCCTGGCGATATGTTCCATTAAGGCCAGTTATCGTTACCCACATGTCTTTAAAGCGCTGGTTCGGTGAAATAGGTTGATCAATAGCAATATCTAGAGCTTGGTTACCCCATTCAGGTATTAATTTGCTGCATTCAAGTTCATGCCAATTGGCCTGAGCTAAAACAGGTAATAAAACTAAAAAAAATAAAGTCATCAATTTCATAATAACCTCAGTCAATTTTTTGGTAAAAAATTTTGCTTATCTCAAACGTTATCTCGCCCACAGGAACTTTGACAAGTACTTCATCACCCTCAGTCTTTCCTAGAAGACTTTGTCCAATAGGAGATTGCCAGCTGATGTAGCCTTTAGCGGTGTTGACCTCATCAATTCCAACGATTGAAACTGTTTTAATCGCCTCATTTTCATCAATCAGCTCAACAGTGGCACCAAATTGAACTTTATGACTTGTTATTTTTGTTGGATCAACAACTAAAGCAGCCTCAAGTCTGGATGATAAAAATCTAAGTCTTCGATCTATCTCGCGGAGACGTTTTTTACCATAAAGGTAATCGGCATTTTCAGATCGATCGCCATTGCTCGCCGCCCATTGAACGAGTGCAGTTACCTCCGGTCGCTCAACTTTTAAGAGATGCTCAAGCTCATCTGTTAATTTCTTGTGTCCTGAAGGTGTTATATAATTTGTTTTTTGTTTCACTCGATGCCTAATTCTCTTAAGCCGTTTGAAATAACCTCTTTTAAGCGAGCGGAGCAATGTGGGGACTCAGAAAAAACTTTAAGCAGCTCAAAAGGAGGACGAGTCGCTTTCTTGGAAACGAAATTATCAAGTTCAATGATGAGATGATCTAATTCAGGTTCAGGCACATCCGATTTTTCTGATAAACAGATTTCTAAAATGTAGTTCATGATCAAGGGAGTTTTATTTTCTTCAAAATGAATAATTTTTCTTTTTTGATAGAAGTAATAGAGAACCCCTAGTAATGAGAAAAGTCCAATCTCAATGGCAAAGTTTAACCAGATGTCATTCATAGGAAAGTCCAAAGAAAACAATAAAAGGTTTGGATAAGAACAAAGGTGATGGCAATAGAATAAAGAGCCAGAGATAAATTCTTTTGGTGATGAGGGCTGCATTCTGTAAAAAAGTCTTCTCTGCCCATAGTCCTATCCCCTGGAGCATGAAGTAAAGTGTCATATTACCAAAATAACTTTCATTATAAAAAAGAAAATAAGGCAGATTCACCATCATTTCGTGGAAAATGCCTGAAAAAAGAAAACTAAAAAAAATTTTTCTTTTTAAAAACTTACGGTGTTTATGAGAAATATCTCTGAGCCAATCTTGCACCCAGACATTCCATCTTTTGCCCCAGAAATCACCTAAGGATCTTGAGAGAAGAGGATGACGGTGAATGGAGTGGGTAGAGGTAAATGGTGAAAAAATGAGTTGAGCAAAAAGACCCTTCGCTTCTGTGAGAAAGTAAATTATTGGGGATATAAGGATGATCTCGATCCAACTTAAAGAACCGAAAAAAATCTGGCCAATCTTTAATAAGAGATAAAGAAAAGTAAGAGTTATGATTAATCTTACAAAAGTGAAGGACTTGGAAATTGATGGATGAGTATGATTTAAATAACTTCTCTGGGACAGCAATGGGGATTTGAATAAGAATGAGAGCTTCTCTATTTTTAAATTAGCATTGACGTTCATCAAATTGAAAACCTTCATCAAAAAGAGACAAGCAAGAAAATTAAGGATGAAGCAGAGTTGATAAGTCAAGAATTGTGGTCCAGGGAAAAAGTTAGTAACTCAGCTATTGATATTAAACCTCTGGAATTATATTGGGAAAGAAAAAAATTATTCCTTCTAATACTCAGCAGAATTTCACCGATAAGAGTCATGAGTTTCAGGGAGTCGAATCTCATGTACCATGCAAAAGGCCTAAAAGATTTATTGAAAACAGTTCCTCTTACGGAGGACTTTTATAGTGTTCTTGATCCATTTCAACTGAATTATATTGAAATGTGCTTTAAGCGATCTCTGGATGAGCAAATTGGCATGATGTCAGAGGTTGAATTTTCAAATTATCAGCTTTTTTTAAAATATAAAAGTGAGTACGAAGAGGACTTTTATCCTGAGCTTAAAGGTCATAAGAAAGCTTCTTAAGTTTTTATCGTCACTTTGTCCCTAAGTAAGTTATGCTTTAAAGA
>CANEVK010000225.1 GCA_947442115.1 Bacteriovoracaceae bacterium
CTGAGGTTACAGGATTATCTTAGAGACTTTCCTTAGTCTTGTTGATTTTGAGTTTAAGCCGAATCGGCCCTTTGAAATCAGTCGGGTCTACAACCTTACCACCTTGAGTGATTTCAATTTTATCATCACCCGCTAAAAGCCTAGCACTTCTGCGCACATGCTCCATCATGACTTTATCCTGCTTCATTTCAGGCGGCAGAACCTCACTGGGACAAATCGTTTTATTTGATCCTCTTTCATGGAGGAGCACAAGAATAGCATCTCTAAAATCAAACTTGTTTTTATTCCTGCGGCACTCATCACTGCAGAACTTTATCTCGGGCCAATTCTTTTCCCATTTTTTACGGAATTCAATCTTTCGACCGCAACTTGAACAAATTTTAAAGTCTGAATGAATATTTTTGGTGATCATGACATTGATATTTTAAATCCAGACCAAAAAATAAAATTTAGGAAACGCCAAAGTGGTTGAAACCAAGGTCTTACGAACACATGAAGTCGAAGCTTAAGAGTCTCACCATCTCTTGAAAATTCTAACTTCAGCGGCCTTACAAACCTAAAACTTATGACATAGGAGCCATAAAAATAATGAAGACTACGATAAGAAGAAGTGACTTCTCCAATGGCCCCATGAACGCTTAGAAAAGGGCCATGGTGAATATTGAGCTCTCCCGGAGAAAACTCACCCTTCTGAGATTTCGCAGCAAACTCAACCCTGTAAGGAAAAATCTGTCCTTGAGTAAACGTCTCCCGTCTCTGAAGTTTATCCCAAACGATAGGCATTGTGGTTGAAGTGAACTTGAAATCTCTCTCAAAGACGTCGAGAATAAATCCATTTGGTGGAGTTAATTCTTGATTCATTGGGCCCTCTCAACTCTTAAGTGAGGCCTATCACCCTTGAAGGTGATATCGTAAAGAATAGGATTACAGCAGACCTCACAATCAGTCACCATCTCTTGATGGGTTCCATCCTCGGGGTAAAACTCCATCCAGATTTGCTCTCCACAATAAGGACACTGGACCGAAAAATTTGTTTCCATTTTAAATCCTAATTCTTAAGTTCTTCTAAGTTTGCAAACTCAAGCATCTTCTCATGAGTCGCCTCTAGATCCAGCTTGGGGGCGACACCAGCTTTTTTGGCCTCAAGCCAGCGAAGAGCACAAAGGCACCACTTATCTCCTGGCTTTAGCCCTGGAAAATTCCATTCAGGCCTCGGGGTCATGAGGTCATTACCTTTAGATTTTGTGAATTCTAAGAATTCCTTTGTCACTGTTGCACAGGCCACATGAGTGCCGTGATCCTGAGGACCGGTCTGACAAAAACCATTGCGATAAAACCCCGTTTTGGGTGAATCACAACATTTTTTTAGGTCTCGCCCTTGAACGTTGTTTGGAGGTAAAGATAAATTGCTTGCCATAGAGTAATAGGATGTAATGAGGATTAAGAGTAATTGTGACACCTTAATAAAATCTCATACCTTATGAATGAACAGAACTAGATTAAAGCTAAACAAAAGAGTTGAACCGTAAATATAGATTTTTAGCGTTTAAATACTGCTCGTAATATTAGCCATTTAGATCTCGAAAGAACAAAATATTTTGACGAAGCTTAATTTGAAAAGATAAAACATCTTACAAAATTAACCTTTCAAAGCAGTATAATATGGCAAAATTTATTATTTTATTCCTGTTCATGATCTCCTCAGCTTGGTCCTCTCCATCAGAAAATATTATCATCGGAGACTCCCTTTGCACCTTCATCGACAATGCCAGCCTGAAGGCATCCAGGCTCAATCCTAAAGGGGATATCGCTGGAACTCATTTATGGTATGGTGGAACAACCCTTACCTGGCTTAAAACTGTCGTTGATAAATACCCCGCTAATCCGGCGATAAAAAATGTCATCATAAGTACTGGCACAAATTCAATCTATTCGGCCAAAGATGATATTGCTGGACTCGTTGATTCAATTAAGACGAAATTTCCTTATGCCCAACTCATCGTTGTCCCTGGCTCTTGGTGGATCTGGCAGCCTAGAGGATGGGTAGTGAAGGTCACAGAGGAAACGGTCAAAAATTATTATGCACGGTTTGAACAGCTTGGAGCTTTAATCACAACTCCAGTTGGTGACAGCCGCGTCTGTTGCAATAATGACCCCCACGGGAATTTTCAAATCTATAAAAAGATTGGCGCTGAGATTGATGGATTGATTAGTGGGAACTAAAAATTTATTTTTTTAATGCCCAAGGATTTCCTCGGGTGTTAGATAAATAAATCTTTTCTTCTCATAATTCTTAGGATCCAATTTGTCATAAACCCAAACTCGGTATCCCGCTAACCCAATATTGAGTCTTTTCTCAAGAACTTTTCTATCAGTTGCATGTTCGTAATCTGTTTGAAATTGCAGAGATTTCACATATTTTATTCCATGACTGATAATCTTTTTAGCTGACCAACCCGTATAGTCTTTTACATGTTCTAATTCATGAACAAGAATCGCTTCAAGTGATTCCTTATCTGGAGGACATTCCAATAATTTCAAATTTAGGCGTATGTTATACTTTCTTTTCACTTTTTTACCAAATAACGACTTCGCTTCTGGTTGCGCCTGTAAAAAATAAGCATCTGATCTAAACGTTACGACCTCTATCGTTTCCTGAGCAAGTTCAGGAAAAAATTCTTCCCTTACATTTTGAAGTCGTGTCTTAAAATCATCGATTGAAATCTCTGGTAAACAATTTGGAGATGCGTGCACATGAGTCACTATTAGGAAAAGTAAAACTAAAGAGTATTTCAAGCAAACCTCCAAATTATTGGGAGAGTATAATTTAAAAAGATGAACTTTAAAAAAAAATGCAATTTCTACACCCACATGTCTTAAACTTTGACATCTATGAGTCACACATGAGCTTCATTGTAGCTCATCAAAAAACACTTAAAGTCCTGATATTGCTGAAAATTGCTCTCCGCTTAGATTCTACACTCTCTTCAAAATAATCGATTAAAATCTCAGTTCCAGTGGGAGTACATCTTGCTTCGGCCTGTGATGCAAACGAGACAGGAAATGATAACCCGGAAAAAATTTGGCCATGTCGCTCAAGAACAAATTAATAAATATGAAAAAACGCCCGTTATTGCGTTTATTTTTTAAAAAGGATCTCGACATTTTTTTCTCTGAAATCAAACTTTAATTGCATGTGTCCTAGAGAAGCGCCAAAAGAATAGATCATACACTCTTTCACAACATCCTCATCTTTTTTAATTGGACTGTTTTCTAAATAACTGGGCCCATCACATGAGGACTGACATTTTGAGCTATTTTCAGGCTTACTGCAAAATTCTTTATAATGCCACATCCGAGCATAAAGTTGTTTGTCTTCACTTTCGTATATCTTAGAAAAATTGCTGTTCATTTTTTTACAATCATCAAAATTTCCCTTAATTTTAGACTTCAGCCCTTCAACTTTATCTTTCGGCAATTCATTTTTCACATAATGAGCGACGAGATAATCAACGATAATTGGGATCATTTTTTCGGCTACTTCCATCTTAGCATTAGGGCCAAAAACATAAGCGGCATAATCTGGAAAGACTTTGGCCATCTCCGTACCTGGCTTTATCGTAGAAAGATTTTTCATCACGTCCAGATTATCCACGAATTCTTGTACCTTTGAGTCTCTCAATTTAGGATCGGGCTCAATCATCTCACCAAACATATTACTGACAGAGTTCCTAATACTTCTTTTTGCCAATTCTGTTGTCGCTTCAAGGATAATTGATTCTTTACTTAGCAGTGTATTTACCAGTGATTTCTTCTTTGTTTTCTCAGCGATCTCACTACTCAATTCTTCCAGTTCTTCAGTCGAAATAACACCAGGAGGTTTGGGAGACAGACAAGACTCGATGGCATTTATTTTTATGAGGTTTTTAATAAATAAGCCGTCATTCTTTTTACCACCACAAGCGACCCAGGCATCTATGAGTGATGACGTGACATTTTGATTGATCGCTTTTTCCTCATTTAATTTATCTTTTTTAAACTCCTGCCAGAATTTATGCCATTCCGTTTTCCATTTATCTCCCAGTTTTTTTTGATAAAGCTTTTGATATTTTTCCTTTATATATTTTTTTTGCCCTATATTTTGAAAAAGTTTTGCCCAGTGATGGTATTTTTTGTAATTTAAAATTGTTTGGCTATCAAGACCCTCCACCTCTGATTTAAGGATAGCAAAATCTGGTATTTGTTTACAAACCTCATGACCATCTTCCCTTATTTTTTCTGTAATCTTCGTCAGAAATATTTCAAATTCTTCACCAATCACTGGTGATTTCTCTGGGCAATAAATTTCATTTTCTTTTTTTTCTTCAGGGCAAATTTCTCTTGCTCTTCTTTTCAGATGATCTAAAAGGCTCAATTCTTTTTTACTTGTGCCCTGAACTTTTTTTTCGATAAGACTTCTGATCGATTCAACATCATAAGTTTTGATTTCCTTGCTCGCCTCACTGAAGCTTACTCTAAAAAATTCCTGATTCTTTTCTGTCACTTTTTCATATTGAACTTCAAATTCAGGGCATGAAGCAAAAGGATGCATGACTGTTTGAGCTATAGACCAATTGGTGAGACAGATAAATAGCAGAAAAAAAATACTTATTCTCATCTTGAGATTTATCGGTTTTGTCAGGAATAAACTTAAAGAAACACTTTCTTTGCAAAGATGGACTTAAAAACTCGGTCTACAAAGATCAGGTTCTTACAAATCAAGAAATTTCTTAATCCCAACCTCATCATCCACTTTTTTTAATTCAGTGAACCCGCCAATGAGCTTATTGCCGGCAAAAATCTGAGGGAATGTTCTCATCTGAGACCTCACAAAAAGCTTTTCTACTTCTTCTCTGGGAAGGTCTTCTGCAAGGATTTCTTTAAAGGGTATATTATTTCGGTTTAGTAATTCTTTAGCACGAACACAATATGGGCAGTGAA